>JANWVW010000397.1 GCA_025056095.1 Bacteroidia bacterium | reverse complement strand
CAATCATAAAATTTGTGCACAGCATTTGTGATGATTTTATACGAACTTCAGAACCAATTAGTATAAAGTCATCAAAAATAGGAGATAAAAAAATTGTAAATAAGATAATCTACGAGTACATAGAAATGAATTCTATTGAAATGTATAGGTATTTATTGGATAAGGTAAAAGAAATAAAAAGTAATAATGACAGTAAAAGTAATAAACTCAATAAAACCTTTATGGGATTGATTGCTAACTCAAGAGAACTCAAAGAGGTTGGAAAAGCGAAATCTGTAAATGGTGATGAACTTGAACTACCTGAAGATTTAACAAGCCTTAACAAATTAAGAGAAGAGGATTCTACTCTTTCTAATATAGTTGATAGAATAATTGATTTATTCAAATTGAAAGAATTATCAATAGAAATGTCAACTCTTAAAAACTCTAGTAAAATTGTTAAAAGTATGCAAAAATACTCTGATTTAACCAAAGTTAGAAATTTAGCGTTTGAGATGAATAAATT
>JANWVW010000396.1 GCA_025056095.1 Bacteroidia bacterium | reverse complement strand
CTTGGGTATTGATGTAGCCATACTTACCGTTCAATCGGAAATACGCTAACCCTTGCGAGAAACTTCCTGCATCATCATATATACAAGGTACAACTTCCTCACCTTGGATATTGATGTAGCCCCACTTACCGTTCAATTGGACATAAGCTAACCCTTGCGAGAAACTCCCCGCATCATCATATTTACAAGGTACAACTTCCTCGCCTTGGGTATTGATATAGCCATACTTACCGTTCAATTGGACATAAGCTAACCCCTGCGAGAAACTTCCTGCATCATCATATATACAAGGCATAATTTCCTCGCCTTGGGCATTAACATAACCACGCTTACGATTTAATTCTACTAGACCTAAACCTTCTCTAAAATGAAAAGCATCATGGTATTTACAAGGTACTATTTCTTCTCCTTGGGTATTAACATAACCAAAGTAACCACGGTTGTAGTTACCATTTAATTTTACTATACCTAGACCTTCTCTAAAGTGAAAAGCATAATCATATTT
>JANWVW010000395.1 GCA_025056095.1 Bacteroidia bacterium | reverse complement strand
ATACTTCTCATTAAACTTACTAAAATCCCGATTGGAAAGTGTCTGTAAAACCTTTTCCAGCAAAACAAAAAAATCTTGATACACCCCATCCTTTGCCATTTTTATCACGGCTTGGTCTATTGCTTCACTTTGGCTTTGTAGTTCAGGAATTCGGTTTAGGATATCGGCGTAATACTGCCAATATAGTTCTTCAATCACTTTGTTAGGAATTTTGAAATGCACTCTACCTGTAATTTCATCCACGCCCCCAATGGTCAAGTTGCCCAAGTAAGCTAAAAAGTTGATAAAGTCGGCTTGGGTAAAACCTTTTTCAAAGTTAAATATCGGAATGAGTTCGGCATCAATGTAGCCATTTTGTAGCACTTTTTCTAATACTTCTTGGTTCTTTTGCAGATTGACCACTTCAAACATTTGTTTGAGTTTGCCATAGTCAGGGGCAATGTTGGGGTCTAACAATCGTTGAGGGGGCACTTGTTGGTACTTAAAGTTGTCTAAATAGTATAAAACCATATCCG
>JANWVW010000394.1 GCA_025056095.1 Bacteroidia bacterium | reverse complement strand
CAGGAGAAATTTTATTAGACCTTAAAGGAGAAAAGCGGGTTAAGATAGACAAAGAACCCAGCCTGCTGGCTTTTGGCAACAAAAACGACTTGGGACTGTTGCACAAGTCCTGCCCGATAGTATTTTACAAGCGGTTTGCCATAGCGGCATGGTCGGAGTATATAGAGCTGTTCGGCATGCCCGTAAGAGTATTAAAAACCGACAAAAAAGACATAGAAGTGCGCCAGCAGCTGTACAGGGAATTAGAAAACATGGGTAAGGCAGCCTTTGCTGTGGTAGACACAGAAGACGAATTAGAATTTATCAGCACAGGTAGCGCAGATGCTTACGAGGTGTATGACAAAATGATAGAACGCTGCAATAGTGAAATTTCCAAGCTCATCATCGGGCAGACAGGCACTACAGATGAAAAAAGCTACACAGGCGCCGCCAAAGTCCATCAGATGCAGGCAGAGGCTATTGCCTGGCAAGACAAAGAAAAGGTAAAAAACTGGCTGAACTCGGTTATTTTTCCTTATC
>JANWVW010000393.1 GCA_025056095.1 Bacteroidia bacterium | reverse complement strand
GTATGAAGTAGGAAATTTTAGAGCATATTCTTTTCTCGATAGAGGTTCTGACGAAAGACAGTATAACTGGCCCGGAGTAGACCTTCCAGTGGCTTCGGTTACGAAGACAAAATACGGTGAATATAAGGAGTATCACACTTCTCTTGACGACCTAAACTTTATTACTCCTTTAGGACTAAATCAGAGCTATGAGTTTTACACTAAAATTATTGATGTGCTTGAACACAACGCCAAATACAAAAGCACCACTCTATGCGAGCCTCATATGAGTAGAAGAGGTTTGTATCATGCAGTGTTTCACATCAATTACAGTAAAAGCGTAAAAATTATGATGGACTTTATGACTTATGCGGATGGCTACAAAGACTTGGTTGAAATCGCAGACACAATAATGGTTTCCGCATATTCTCTAATTGAAGTGGCAAATACGCTAAAGAAAGAAGGTCTTATCGCATGAGAGTTCTACTACTTGGTGGTAACGAGCACAGTCTTGAGCTAAAGGCTTGGCTTGAGGAAGTAGGGGAGGAAG
>JANWVW010000392.1 GCA_025056095.1 Bacteroidia bacterium | reverse complement strand
TGAAATAAGCGAAGTAAAACTTAAAGAATTACTGCAACGAGCATCTGAACTGATGGATATGGAAGAAGATAGTCTTATTGTATTCAAAAGCCGTGAACAAAAGTGGTTAGATAAGCAGATACTTGGTAAAGAGAAAGGCGAAACGGATAATTTTTTATAAGTAATTGATAATCAGTTATTTATTTATTACCTGTTCTTGTCTTTAAATCGTCTTTCAACGTGTCACCTACATCAATACTGGTTAAGTAGCAAGGTGTTGTTCAGGCGTAAAATCGTTAAGTTATTGATTATTAGGGGGTTAAAAAAGTCGTCTTACTTGATAGGATAATTACATCATTACCGATCGACGATTTTTTGAAGTTAAAAAACACCGCAAACCTTGCTTAGGAGGTATCCTATAACTAATTTTACAACGGATTTTAATCGTACCATTCAGGAATTGAAATAGCGTTTGTAGACCAATCCCCGCACCTTGCCGATTTGATTTTAATCGTACCATTCAGGAATTGAAATATTACAACCTGTTAGAAACTATACAGATAACAACGAAT
>JANWVW010000391.1 GCA_025056095.1 Bacteroidia bacterium | reverse complement strand
CTTCTTTCCATTCGCGTTTTAATCGTACCATTGTGGAATTGAAATCTACACTGAACCGCCTTGATTTACAGCCATCTATCAGTTTTAATCGTACCATTGTGGAATTGAAATTAAAAAGGTTAAGCAAAACACAAGTCAACATAATAAGTTTTAATCGTACCATTGTGGAATTGAAATTTTCTGCATTTATGTGTGTGTGGATGAAACGGAGATAGTTTTAATCGTACCATTGTGGAATTGAAATATCCTTACAGCGGTACCAAAACTGTTTCCATCTTGCAGTTTTAATCGTACCATTGTGGAATTGAAATATTTGAGAGGCTATGCAGCCGATATTAGGTGTTACAGTGTTTTAATCGTACCATTGTGGAATTGAAATCTATATTGTGCCAACGTTTTTTCGGCTTGTTGCCAAGTGTTTTAATCGTACCATTGTGGAATTGAAATTAACTTCTTGTTTTGGGGCAAAATAAGCAAAATGTAGTTTTAATCGTACCATTGTGGAATTGAAATACGGCTGTTGCCGAGTATAAAATTTTAAAGGAAAATGTTTTAATCGTAC
>JANWVW010000390.1 GCA_025056095.1 Bacteroidia bacterium | reverse complement strand
GAAATTTTGGTGGTGTAAGAAAAAGGAATGGCAACCTCCACGGTTTTAATCGTACCATTGTGGAATTGAAATCTTTTCGTGGAGCGGTGCTTATTTTTTTATGTTAGGTTTTAATCGTACCATTGTGGAATTGAAATGTTGCGACCGGGAGCAGTTCTGGGAAACATATTGCAGGTTTTAATCGTACCATTGTGGAATTGAAATATTTTTGTTTTTTGTGGTTGTGTGTGTTGTTGCAGGTTTTAATCGTACCATTGTGGAATTGAAATGTATTGGTAGACGTAACGGCAAAGTATAATGGATTAGTTTTAATCGTACCATTGTGGAATTGAAATGCGAGTGGTTGGACGGTGATTGGTTTGGCAAAGAGTGTTTTAATCGTACCATTGTGGAATTGAAATTTTTGTACCGCTTTGGTGCGCACTTAGCAGAAGAAAGTTTTAATCGTACCATTGTGGAATTGAAATTTGGCACACTACCTAAAAAACAACCCCCCAATATCTGTTTTAATCGTACCATTGTGGAATTGAAATGGCAAGATAGAATTACCAACTGCACCGCCAAAGACGGTTTTAATCGT
>JANWVW010000389.1 GCA_025056095.1 Bacteroidia bacterium | reverse complement strand
AACTTTTTCATAATGTTTATCTGTTTAATGTTTTAATCGTACCATCGTGGAATTGAAATGTATTTCGTTTTTGTTGCGCGGTAATTTAGTTGCGGGTTTTAATCGTACCATCGTGGAATTGAAATGGGCTTTACATCTATCTGCTATGTACAACACGTCGGGTTTTAATCGTACCATCGTGGAATTGAAATGACGCTTTTGGTTCTATTTTTAACAGACTTTGATGGTTTTAATCGTACCATCGTGGAATTGAAATACCTGTTACACCTCAATCAAAGCCCGTTTCATTGAGTTTTAATCGTACCATCGTGGAATTGAAATTGTAGTTGTTGCAAGTTCAAGTGGAGATTTATCTACCAGTTTTAATCGTACCATTGTGGAATTGAAATTGAACGGTTTAGCGTCGTTTGGGATTTATCTGATAGTTTTAATCGTACCATCGTGGAATTGAAATAGTGCTTTTAAACTGATGTTTGGGTTGCGACATATGGTTTTAATCGTACCATTGTGGAATTGAAATATTTTCAGATTTGAATTCAACGACACTTAATGTTTGTTTTAATCGTACCATTGTGGAATTGAAATCTCGCC
>JANWVW010000388.1 GCA_025056095.1 Bacteroidia bacterium | reverse complement strand
CGTCATTGTCATTTGTTATCTGTTATCAATACCGAGGAATCTCGGTATTTTTGTACAGCATTTACAACTACTTCTGTCCATACAGTGCCGTCTGGGTGTTGTAAATACCGAGAAATCTCGGTATTTTTGTACAGCATTTACAACGAGCCAACGGGGCGCCCAAAAGGAAGGGCAGTTGTAAATACCGAGAAATCTCGGTATTTTTGTACAGCATTTACAACGGGGATAAGACTTTTTGCAATTTCCAATAGGTTGTAAATACCGAGAAATCTCGGTATTTTTGTACAGCATTTACAACCTAAAGGAGTTGAAAACTTTGAAGGAATGTTGTAAATACCGAGAAATCTCGGTATTTTTGTACAGCATTTACAACATTGTTGCCCCGTCTACGTCAAACCCTTGTTGTTGTAAATACCGAGAAATCTCGGTATTTTTGTACAGCATTTACAACAACACCAATGGTGTTGCTTTCATCGAAGAGGTTGTAAATACCGAGAAATCTCGGTATTTTTGTACAGCATTTACAACGATAATTTGCCGAATAAATAGCAACCCAAAGTTGTAAATACCGAGAAATCTCGGTATTTTTGTAC
>JANWVW010000387.1 GCA_025056095.1 Bacteroidia bacterium | reverse complement strand
GAATCCTTTTACTTAGCAATAGTTATGTTTGCACCTGCTTACTTGTATAAATTATATATTTACTTTTACAGTACTTATCAAAAGTATAGTTTATTTTCTACTTATCATTTAAAACATAATACATGGGTTCTTTATTTAGCAACTAGTATTATCATAGCAGTAGCTTTACACTATTATAGTTCAAATGTATATGGATATTATCACCAATTTAATACAACACGAGGTGAAATTCTTGATAAAGAAGGCTTAGAAAAAATTTCACATGACGACAAAGTAAGGGCTTTACAAAGTGTAAAATGGAGCTTAAATGATTATGCTATGTTAATGAACTGGTTTTTTATCGACTCAAATATTTATAACAAAAGTAATTTTACAACAATAGTTAATTCCATCCCTAAGAAAAAAATTAGTGAATTACTCTATTTTATTTCATCTAACTATAAGCACCTAATAAGTGAAATACTATCTCTTCCTGTAATGTGGGGTTTACTTTTAATATATTTAAGTACAATTCTATATGAAGCTTCTTATACAAAATTATTCTTTTTGCTAATGACTATATTATATTTTTTTTTGACATACTTATTAATATC
>JANWVW010000386.1 GCA_025056095.1 Bacteroidia bacterium | reverse complement strand
AGCGAGAGTGCCCGTATGCATAGGAATGGATGACAGATATTTCACTGATAAGTATCAGTTGATTCCAGAAGAAGGCTATACGAAAATATTTGAAAGAATGCTGGCGAATCCTAATATAAAGATTCTACTCAACACAGATTTTAAAGAATTGATAAAGGTAGATGTTGAAGAGAGAAAAATTTACTTTTTGGGTAAGGAGTTTAGAGGTAAACTTATATTTACTGGCATGATTGATGAGTTGTTTGATTACAGATTCGGTTATCTACCTTACAGAAGCCTTAAATTTAGGTTTGAAGATATAGCCAAGGAATTCTATCAAGAAACAGCTACCGTGAACTACCCCAATGATTATGATTTCACGAGGATTACAGAATTCAAGCATATGCATCCTTTAGACACCAAACATACAACTATAGTATATGAATATCCAGACGAGTATACTATTGGTAAAGTGCCGTATTATCCATACTTTACACAAGAAGCGAGAGAGACTTATAACAGATATTTAGAGCTTGCAAGTGCTTTCAATAATCTTGTTTTAGTTGGCAGGCTTGCAGAGTATAGATACTATGATATGGATGATGTGGTTAAAAGAGCTTT
>JANWVW010000385.1 GCA_025056095.1 Bacteroidia bacterium | reverse complement strand
CAAAAAATCGCTCTAAAGGGCATTTCTGCGCTTTAGGACCGCTTTTTCCATTGAGCTGTGATGAGCCTGCTTACTTGCGTTCTAAGGCAAAAAAAACGCCCTTACAACGCATCAGTAACTTGGAAAGTATAAAACACTACCTCTTCCCAAAAAATCGCTCTAAAGGGCATTTCTGCGCTTTTAGGACCGCTTTTCTCTGCCCTGACCAATGAACCGCTCGATTTTCGTACAAAATTTCTGCGCTTTTAGGACCGCTTTTCTCCTAAGTGTAGGAGGCTGCAGCCCTAAACATTTTTGGAACGATTCATGTTCAAACATCAAATAGTTTTTAAACCGATGTTCAAGATGAAAAAGTCATTTTTAACGCTAGGTGTTGTGTGGGCTGTTGCAGCGCTGGCAGCCTTCGTTTCCCCTAAGGAGGTTTACAAAATTAATCCCAAAGCTACCACCATTGGCTGGGTGGGCAAGAAGGTAACAGGTCAGCACAATGGCACGGTGAAAGTAGCAAGCGGCACACTGGAGGTTACAGGAGGCAAAATTACAGGGGGCGAGTTTGTCATAGACATGAACTCCATCGTATGCGAGGACATCAAAGACCCCG
>JANWVW010000384.1 GCA_025056095.1 Bacteroidia bacterium | reverse complement strand
CGACCAATCCCGGAACTATAAAAAATGGCGACTTGATGTTGTACGGCTCAAAAACTTTGGTATTGTTTTACAAAACCTTTTCAACTTCTTACAGCTACACAAAGTTAGGTGCAATAGACGATGTAACAGGTTTGACAACTGCATTAGGTTCGGGAAATGTAACCGTAACTTTTGAAGTGGAGTAAGCAAATCAGCCAACACACAAGCAAGCACATTACGCATTTTGGCAACAGCACAAAGCCAACAAAAATGCGTAAAGAGCTTGCTTTTTTACGACCCGACAAAAAAATCCTTTCCCCTCTTTTTTATTTTTCAGCAACGCACAACCCCGACAGACAAATGGACGACAGAAAGCCACAGCCACTAACAGCCGTTTGCCGCAATGGGGGCTGACGTGGTTAAATCAAGTGCAGTGCTTCTATCAACATTTGTGCTTGGTTGACGGTGCAGTACTCCGAAATCCCCCACTGCGGCAAGCGGCAAAACGATCTGTGAGGTGAAGAGCAAGGGAAATATTATATACACACTTGGGGAAATTGCATCAATCGTTAACTCAATGCTGATTAAAAAAGAATCAAAGACCTCCTCGACAGTAAACTGA
>JANWVW010000383.1 GCA_025056095.1 Bacteroidia bacterium | reverse complement strand
CGGGCTACGCTATCGCTTCGGTGCTACGCTTCGCTCCGCACCGTGCTGACGCACGCCCTTCGCATGCCTCACGCAAAAAATAAAAGTCATTTTCAATAACTTACATGCATACAAAAAAAAAATAATCTTTGATCTTGACTGGTTAAAAAACATAACATATCTTTGAAATTAAATTAAAATAAAAACTATGAAAACAGGACCTATTCTTATGTGTATCTTGTTAGTTCCTCTGTGGAGCTACTTCCTCTACGCTGATGATGTTAAAGACGCTGTCAAAAAACGACAAGCTAAAGAATGGTTGAGCAAAAAGAACGAAAGTGGCTTCTTGGAAAACAGAGGACAAATGATGGATATCAAAGGTAATCCTGTATCATTTGTCTTATTCAAAGCCGAAGCCCCTAACCTTAATCTGTGGATTACTGAAAGGGGCATTACCCTACAAACCTTGAAGATAGAGGAAGAGGAGGAAAAAGACTTTTCACCCTATGAAAAAACGTATAAAGAACGCACAAGGCATGAAGTTTCGAGAAAAGAAGAGAACATCAAAATATATTGGGAACGCGTGGATATTGAGTTAAGAGGGGCAAACATACGAAAGGAGAACATTGTAAGGGAAGG
>JANWVW010000382.1 GCA_025056095.1 Bacteroidia bacterium | reverse complement strand
ATTCCGCACTGCGCTTCGCTTCGGTGCTTCGCTAACGCTTCGCACTGCCTAACGGCATGCTCCATGCCCCTCACGCAGATGACCTATGCAGTTATGTCTTTACCTTGTTTGAGCTTGAAGTACAATTACTTACAAGCTAAAACTTTGCATAAAGTATTTAAGGTTGAGTTATATGAGCCATGCAGGAGTAAAATGTTACAAATGCGGGGCATAGCCGATGTAGGGCATTCGGTTGTGAACGGAACACCCCAAAAATTAACCTTCAACCACTTTGGAACTGTCTTTTATGCAAAACAGAATAGGCTTACACAAAAAAATAGCCGCAAAGACAAAACCTTTGCAGCGGTCGCAGTTCCACAATGGTTCGATTAACACATGGAGGATTGACGCCTCTTTCTACCCACTGCACTTGCGTGTGTCGCAGTTCCACAATGGTTCGATTAACACAAGACTAAAATTAAAATTTTTGTTTATGGCGACGCTGTGGTGTCGCAGTTCCACAATGGTTCGATTAACACTCCCAAATTTTGACCACAAAAATATGCAATTGCTGCAAACTACGCAATATTTTTTTTAAAAAAATATCTGCCATCAGACTTCGATCGTTCTGACAAAATGAC
>JANWVW010000381.1 GCA_025056095.1 Bacteroidia bacterium | reverse complement strand
GTGGAATTGAAATTGCAGGCGCAATTTTTTGTTTGTAGACTGTTTAGCTGTTTTAATCGTACCATTGTGGAATTGAAATTTGTTTTTTTTAAAGCTTCTAAGAAGAGAGTCTTATTGTTTTAATCGTACCATTGTGGAATTGAAATCGCCACTCGCCGCCGCGCCACTCTCCAGAGTGCCAGTTTTAATCGTACCATTGTGGAATTGAAATTTTTTGGCAATACAGAGGGCATTTGTTGTATTACGGTTTTAATCGTACCATTGTGGAATTGAAATTTGTGGTGTAATTGCAGATAAATTTTTGCCATTAGAGTTTTAATCGTACCATTGTGGAATTGAAATTTAGACGCTTTGTAAAAGCGCCCGCCTTTCACAGGGTGTTTTAATCGTACCATTGTGGAATTGAAATTTAACACTTTTTCAGGCGTAAGGTTGTAAGTGTTTAAGTTTTAATCGTACCATTGTGGAATTGAAATCTTAACGCACCATTGTGTTCTTCGGCAAATGGATAAGTTTTAATCGTACCATTGTGGAATTGAAATTATTTTCGTTTTAAGCGATTTTTTTTGCTGGGGTGGGTTTTAATCGTACCATTGTGGAATTGAAATGTTTTGTAGAGAAGG
>JANWVW010000380.1 GCA_025056095.1 Bacteroidia bacterium | reverse complement strand
ATGATCAAGGGAATGACATATCCATAGATGGCAGTGGTTGTGTATATATAACAGGCGAGGCTGGTCCTAATTATGATGTAACCCCAGGAGCATTCAGAACTACATATAAAGGAATGGGCGATATTTTTGTTACAAAGTTGAATACGTCAGGAAGTAGTTTAGTGTACTCTACGTATGTTGGGGGAAGTAAGCAGGATTGGTCCACTGGCATTACCGTAGATGGGAGCGGCTGTGCATATATAACAGGTATGACTACTTCAACTGATTACGATGTTACCCCAGGAGCATTTCAAACTACTCATGCGGGAGGAAATTCTGATGTTTTTGTTACCAAGTTAAATCCATCAGGAAGCGCACTAGTGTATTCTACTTATATTGGTGGAACCGATCAGGAGTGGAGTTCCTCTGGCATAGCTGTGGATGGTAGTGGCTGTGCATACGTAACAGGTAGCACATACTCATTCAATTACGATATTACTACAGGAGCTTTTCAAACAACCAATGGAGGGATTAGTGATGTTTTTGTTACAAAGCTCAATGCGTCAGGAAGTGGGTTGTTATATTCTACATATATCGGAGGGAATAGTGGTGATGGAGGTTCTGACATAGTATTAGATGGTAGCGGC
>JANWVW010000379.1 GCA_025056095.1 Bacteroidia bacterium | reverse complement strand
ATGGGAATTTTCTGCTTTTCTCCTTCTACTAAAAACAAAGGGTAAAGCAAGTCTTTTGAAGTTAGCCAAGTTTCTTGCACTAATTCTCTTATACTTTGGGATTTTCTATTTCTGCGCGGGCGAATGTTCATAGTGCAAAAGTAAAGTAAAAAGGAATTACTAGCTGTTAGGACAAAGTATGAAACTGCTTTTTGAATTGCACTTAAATACAGAATAGCTTATTTTAGTTGTCTATCTATTTTTAGCTTTGCATATCCCACGAACTATTAAACTTCGTTTTGAACTGAAATTATATCTTTGGCTTATGAGCAGAATAAGAGTATTTTTTCCTTATGGCGTAAGTAATTTTGAGATATTGGTCAAAGATGGGTACGTTTTTGTAGATAAAACTCAATTCATAGAAAAGTTAGAGCAGAATAAAGAGCGAAATGTGGCTTTTTTACGCCCGCGTAAATTTGGTAAAAGCTTGTGGCTGTCTATTTTGGAATACTACTACGATATTAACCAACAACATAAGTTTGAAGTGCTTTTCGGTAAATACTACATTGGTAAGAACCCCACACCGCTGCATAACACTTACCGAATTCTCCGATTTGATTTCAGCGGTATAGATAGCAGTACCAAAGA
>JANWVW010000378.1 GCA_025056095.1 Bacteroidia bacterium | reverse complement strand
CGCTAAAATAGCATTGCGAACATTAGACACCTGATAATATACCCAATCTAAATCTACATCTATATCATCACTCAAGTTAAAATTATAACATTGAGACAAAATACTGTATCCTATTTCTTTTAAATTAGGCATATACAAAAATACTAAAAAAATAAAAAGTGGGCATTTGCCCACCATTCATCCTATCTGTTACCGAGTGGCAATTTTTTCTGATACAGAAAGAACTAAACAATATCCCTTAACTTTCCTTGTCTTACTACATATTAACAGACATTCTTCCCCTTCTAAAGTAACAAAATCATCTGAAAACAATGTCGTTTTCTCCTTTAATAACTGCACAATGCCCATAATGTGTTCAAAGTCCTCCGTTTCTAAATTCTCCTTTTCGTACAAGTCCGTTACTAATACTTTATCATAAATCGTTTTAGCGCGCTCAGGTTCAAAATTTAATTTCATATTACAACAAGATTAAAAATACAACTACGAATATAATACAATAATATATACGCCAGGCTTCTTTTTGTCTACATGATGCCCTAAAAATACAGGAACAATATCTTTTGAACTGTCATCCTCTATCCATTTATGTTTGGTCATCATGTCTAATACGGTCTGTCCTATATTATTATAATCAA
>JANWVW010000377.1 GCA_025056095.1 Bacteroidia bacterium | reverse complement strand
CCACAACCAAACGCCCTAAAAAATTAAACTTAACCTCTGCGAAATTATCCTTTGTGCAAAACAAAATAGACTCATCCAAAACAAAAGTTGCAAGGTTCCTGACCTTGCAACTCATAACTGTCGCAGTTCCACAATGGTTCGATTAACACTGAGGAGATGTGCAAGTGTAAGAATGTTAGATATGAAGACAGTCGCAGTTCCACAATGGTTCGATTAACACAAGAGATTGAAATCTCACAAAACATGAAAAAAATGGACAAGATAGTCACAGTTCCACAATGGTTCGATTAACACTAACAATTAGCGTCGTTATTGAAATATTGGGGATTGAAGACAGTCGCAGTTCCACAATGGTTCGATTAACACTAAAAAGAATGATCAACCTTCCAATAGACGTTATTGTTACGCGTGTCGCAGTTCCACAATGGTTCGATTAACACTTGGTTAAGATTGTAGAGAATAGAATTAAAAGCGATTTGAGTGTCGCAGTTCCACAATGGTTCGATTAACACGATGGACTAAACTACGACTGCCCAATATCCTCCTGCTTTACAGGTCGCAGTTCCACAATGGTTCGATTAACACATTAAAAATCCCCACATACACTTGGCGGAATATGTAAAATATGGTCGCAG
>JANWVW010000376.1 GCA_025056095.1 Bacteroidia bacterium | reverse complement strand
CAGACCCTCCCTCATGGATGCGTGGCAGGCAGACGAACTACTTATGTCCCACTGGGGGGTGTCGCTCAAAAACGCCCGCGCATCTCACATAAAAAAACTCACACACTTACTGGAAACGGGGGAGGTGTTGCCATGAAGTATTTGCTGTTAAGCGAAAAAATTCAGGAAAAAATAACCCTCAACTATGTTGGGGGTTTCCTGAAAACAATTGACTTTCCGCAGGGGCTTACAGAGGTTCAGTACAACTGGTTCTTAAAGAATGTGCCGCACCATGAAGCCCACGTAGCGGTTTTTGCTCGGTCGGGCAACTTTCAGGTATATGCGGTAGGTGTGTATACATTTGAGGATTTTTGGGAGTTTTATGGGTATAAAGTGGGCAAAAAAGAGCGAGCAAAGAAGCTATGGGAGTCATTGACGGAGGTAGAGCAGGATCGGTGTATGGCAAGTATTGTTATGTACAAACGATATCTTGCCCAGAACCCCAACATTGCCCAGTGTTATCCTGAAACATATCTTTCACAAAAAAGGTGGGAAAATGAATACAGATAATTTTTATTCTTTGGGCGTGTCCCTTGCTGACGCAAGGGTCGGTGCATTCCGCACTACGCTTCGCTTCGGTACTTCGCTGCGCTTCGT
>JANWVW010000375.1 GCA_025056095.1 Bacteroidia bacterium | reverse complement strand
CACAAGGTCGGCGTGCTACGGGCTACGCTAACGCTTCGGTGCTACGCTTCGCTTCGCACCGTGCTGACGCACGCCCTCCGCATGCCTCACGCAAAAAATAAAAGTCATTTTCAATAACTTACATGCATACAAAAAAAATAATCTTTGATCTTGACTGATTAAAAAACATAACATATCTTTGAAATTAAATTAAAACAAAAAACTATGAAAATAAGACTTATTCTTACGTGTATCTTGTTAGTTGCTCTGTGGAACTACTTCCTCTACGCCGATGGCGTTAAGGATCCTGTCAAAAAACGACAAGCTGAAGAATGGTTGAGCAAAAAGAACGAGAGTGGCTTCTTGGAAAACAGGGGACAAATGATGGATATCCAAGGCAATCCTGTACCTTTCGTTCTTTTCAGAGCTCAAGCCTCTAATGTCAACCTGTGGATTACCGAAAAAGGAGTTACTTTACAAACTCTGAAAATAGAGGAAGAAGAGGAAAAAGATTTTTCACCTTATGAAAAAGCATACAATGAACGTACAGAGCATCAAGTTCCGAGAAGAGAAGAGCGTACCGAAGTATATTGGGAACGCGTGGATATTGAGTTAAGAGGGGCAAACATACGAAAGGAGAACATTGTAAGGGAAGGGGCGAGT
>JANWVW010000374.1 GCA_025056095.1 Bacteroidia bacterium | reverse complement strand
TGAAAGATAACTTGAATCTTGAACTTAAGGCAGCCGATGAGCGCAGGATGATTGCCATTAACGAGCTTGAAATTTTTAAGCAGCAAAAAGAAATACGCAAGCTTATCGAATCTAGAGGCGCGGAATTTACAAACGAGCTCAACGCCGAGCAGCTAGCTCAATACCAAGCTATACAGGATAAAATCAAGCAGGCGACAAACGAGCGCGTATTGGCACAAATAAATTTTGAGCAAGAATACAGAAGGCTTTTTAGGCAAGAACAAGAAAGGCTGCTACAAATTTTCGTAGCCAACCAAAATAAAATTATCGAGGAGAATGAGTTTAGAATTGAAAATGAAAGGCTTACGCTTGACCAAACGCTACAATTGTTGCAAGATAATTACCAAAAGAGGGCAAAAATAATTGATTCTGAATTGGCCATTTTGGATAAAAACAATAAAGAAGATCAGATCAGGTTTGTTGAGTTAAACAACGAAAAATTAGCCTTACAGCGCGATTTTGAACTACAAAAAGAGCAGATCGTCGCAGAATTCACACAAAGAGAAATATCTTTGCAAGAAGCCAAAAATGCAAGCATAATTGCGATAAATAACAAATACAATGAGCTATTCAAGGGTACATTAGAGCAACAAATACAAAGGATAGAGCAAA
>JANWVW010000373.1 GCA_025056095.1 Bacteroidia bacterium | reverse complement strand
AACTTTCGGTAAAAACAACTATCTATGACCTTCTTTCGCATAAACTTCCATAAACGCTCAATCAAGTTCAAATTGGGCGAGTAAGCAGGCAGAAAAATCTGTTTGATTTTTGTACCTTTTAGCCTTTCTTGCAAAGTTTTATTTTTGTAATAACGGGCATTATCACAAACCACATCAATGAATTCTTTATCTGGATGAAGTTCAAGCAGTTGTTCATAGACCTTCCAAGTGCTTTCTGCGTCAATGCTTTCATCAAAACGTACCACTACTTCCTGCGGAGCAGAGGCATTGAGAGCCGCATTGATATTTAACCGCTTCCGACCACTCACCGAAGGTAGCTCGTATTCCGTCCCTGTCTTTATCCAAGCATACGAGGAACGTGTGTTATGCTGCGGGTGGCAAGCGTCCATAAAATATAAAACACTTTTCTCTCCCAAAGTCTCTTTGATAGAGCCTAACTCCTCTATAAATGCCTCCTGACGCTCTTTATCCGCTTCGCAGGGAAACAATTTCGTCTTCTTATAGCTAAAGCCTAATCTATGCAATAACTTCACACAACCCTCCAAACTATAAACTATCCCCCAACGCTCTTGTATCCAACATACCACTTCTTTACTACTATGGTACAAATTTCGCTCTAATTCCTTTACCAATTCC
>JANWVW010000372.1 GCA_025056095.1 Bacteroidia bacterium | reverse complement strand
CGTCTCTTTGAGGCGTTCGTCGAAGGCTCGTAGAAAGATTTCGCGTCCGGATGGGTTGAGCAAGCAGCCATTTAGCGTGTGGTCAAAATGTTTTTGCTGTATCTCTCGCTTGTTTGTTAAGGCAAAAAGGGTTCGATCCACTAAGATGGGTTTGAAAATTTCGGCGATGTCCAAGGCCAGCGAATACCGCCGGGCGCCGGGTTCGTGGAGAAAGCTGATGGTTGGATTCAGCTGGGTATGGTAAATGGCATCAAGTACGCGGGTGTAGCAAAGCATATTGCCAAAAGAAATCATGGCATTGATTTCGTTCGCAGGTGGCTGTTTTGTTCGCCCGTTCATAGAGAAGCCTTCTACGATGTGGTCGAAGGCATCGTAGTAAATTTGCCGACAGTTACCCTCCAGACCCATAAGTTCGGGCACGGTAGCGACGGTGCTGAGTCCTTGCTGGTAGGTTTCCAGGGTTCCTATGTAGGTGTCTAATGGGCGCCCGCGGGTGGCATAATACTTCAAATTTCGAAGCATGTTTGCTGTAGCGCCCTCGACAAAACCGCGCGCTAAGTGCATGCGAATGTCGGGATCTAAATAAGCGCGCGTCTGCTCGATCTGCACTTTTCCCGCTAAGAGATATTCCTTGGGCTGAAAAGACCCGGTGTAGTGCTCATAGTAG
>JANWVW010000371.1 GCA_025056095.1 Bacteroidia bacterium | reverse complement strand
CATGTCAGGAAAAATTGAAGTTATTGGCGATACGAATACCAAGTCACTTTCCATTATGACTCCCTCATTCAGTAGAAAATCCAATCCTAAAAGAAGCGTTTGATTTACACCTTGTGTGGGTTTTTCTAAAGATATGTGTTTACAAGATTTACCGTATATAATCTTGCTCAGTAACTGTTTCTCAATAGGTTCCATAAAGTCAGAAATTAACAAAACATTAGATAGATCTATTTCCGCCCTACTTAGAAAATCCAAAACTATATTAATAAGAATCTTACTTCCTACAGGCATGAAAACCGGGGACTTAAATATATAACTCCTATGGTTAAACTTTGGTCTTATATCTCCACCTATGGTGAACAAAAACTTCTTAATTTTCATTCGTTTTTAACTGAAAGTAAATGGTATCAGATCTTCCAAAGACTATAGTAGATAATTCTACAAAAAGTATGACGGGGTAGTAAACCAGTAAATTTTTAAGAGTTTTCATAAATAGAAAAGTCATATTACGTATAGTACTCCTTTTTGAATCGGTATCCCCTTTCACTAAAATTTTAATCTTCATAATATTCCTTTTCCCTCCTAGCAAAATTTGCGCAATCTCGGCCCTCGATCTATTTTTATTCAGAACAGTATAATCAATTTTAATATCATTTGAATATTCATTGAGAAAGTTTCTTAACGATTGTGAATTAAATC
>JANWVW010000370.1 GCA_025056095.1 Bacteroidia bacterium | reverse complement strand
GGTTCGGCCACCTTCCTCACCCGCAGCACGGCGGTGCTCGCCACGCTCTTCTTCCTGCTCACGCTCGGCATGGCCACCTACGCCAGCCGCGCCGGCGTCGCCGCCCGCGGCGCCTCCGATCTCGGTGTGGTCTCCGGCGCCGACCAGCCGGCGGTCGAGACGCCGGCCGTTCCGGCCGCCCCCGGGAGCGGCGAGGGGACGGCCTCCGGGGAGCTCCCCGCGGTCGCGGGCCAGAAGGCCGACCCAGCGGCCGCGGAGGCCGGGAAGGCTTCCGACGCGGGTGCCGAAACCGAGGCTCGGCAGGCGGAGGGCTCGGACGAGCGTTGAGAGGACTCCGGGAGACCGGCCGTTGCAGATTCCCGCCCAGGTGGTGGAACTGGTAGACACGCTATCTTGAGGGGGTAGTGACGCAAGTCGTGTGGGTTCGAGTCCCACCCTGGGCACCAGTTCTCGGATCGGAGCGGCCGCGCGGCGATCCGCGCCCGCGGCGCTGAGGCCGCTCGGTCGTGGTCCCGGCGGAACCCTGGCCGGGTGTGTGCAGTTTGGCGGGGCGCCGAGGTGCTCGCTGAGTATCTTCCGATCCTGCTGTTCCTGATCGTGGCCGCCGCGGTCGGCGGCCTGCTGCTGGCGCTCGGCAGCCTGCTCGGGCCGAAGCGCCCGGACGCGGAGAAGCTCTCGCCCTACGAGTGCGGCTTCGAG
>JANWVW010000369.1 GCA_025056095.1 Bacteroidia bacterium | reverse complement strand
AAATAAGGTGGGCTTGTGCGGACCGGAGCATAGGGCTGCGGATCCATAGCCGCACAGGGTTATCCTACTCGGGATAGTCCTTATAAGACTCGCAAAAGAAGGAGGGAGAAAACATGACTGCTGTTGACATTATTGTTACCCGTCACGGCGGACTTGTTGACTATTTGCGTCAACAAGGGTTTGATGTCGATCGGGCAACGATAATCAGCCATGTAACAGACCCCAACGTGCTAATTGGAAGACACGTTGTGGGGGTGTTGCCAATGGGTCTAGCATCCCTGTGCGCCTCTATTACCGTGGTGGATTTAAATCTACCACAGGACCTAAGAGGTGCAGACCTAAGTGCTGACCAAGTGGCACAATATGCTACTGGGATTAGCACTTATAGGGTGATAAGACTATAGTAGCAACACCCCCTTGTTCTCTCTTTTATTGGTTTTTTTTTGCTATGGCAAAATGGAACAGTTTCCTTGATGAAGAATATTCTTCATCAGGGCGTGAGAAAACATCTCGCTCACGCAATAAAAAAAAGGAGAGCAAAAAAAGAAGAAGAAAAAGAAAAGAAGAAAAGAAAAAAAATGTTTACAACAATGTCATTGACGAAATGGCATTTCAAACAGAAACAAGGGCAGAACACGACCTGCCCGCTGAAATACTAGAAGCAGAGAAAAAGGTTTTTTCTCTGTGGGTAGAAGGGCTAAACAAAGAAGGCAAAC
>JANWVW010000368.1 GCA_025056095.1 Bacteroidia bacterium | reverse complement strand
AGGTCCAAACAAAGTTATATGTTGTAAATTGGCTACATTTTTTTAATTTTGTATCGGCGTTTACAGCGAGGTAATTATGTCGTACATTTCCAGTGCAGAGTCGTGATCCGACAACCGCACTGTTAGGCGGATGTGTCCATCTTTATCCACCAGTGCATAACACGCTTGATCCAAAATTGTTTTATCCGCCATGACCCTGACCACCGTATAGGTGGACGAGCCGTTTTTTAGATAGGTGTTCCTATACAACACCTCTATACCGTTTTTTTCGCAAAACGCATCCACCTCTCTTCCGAGGCACTCTGCGTACGCCTCATCGGCGCATTTATTTTTTTTGAACCCCATACGACTTTTGAAAATACACACAATTATACGTATCTTTTTTTATAAAAGTTGCAATGTTTTATTAAAAAAGATGAATAAAGTATCTTAACTTGTTGAAAATCAGCAATAAAAAGTTTAACTAATTCATAAAAAAAATATCAGTAACTTTGTATTGTATGGCAACAAGAAAGGAATTTGAATACAAAATAAACGTAGACACTAGCGCTGCGAACAAAAATTTGCAAAGCTCTGTAAAGCAAATAAATTTAACAAACAAAAGTATATCCGATTTGAACAAAGAGCTTCGCAGGCAAATTGCCGTTTACAAAGAACTGACAGCAGAACAAAGGGGTTCGGATATCGGCAAGCAGGTTCAAGAAAATATACAAGCAATACAG
>JANWVW010000367.1 GCA_025056095.1 Bacteroidia bacterium | reverse complement strand
TGGCTAACTTGTATCCTGGTCCAATTAACATTTCTTTGTAAGCTTCGGTTACCGAAGCAACAATGTTGTTGTTTGCCGCTGCAGCCAATAGCCTCTGGGGGAACAAATTGTCTGAGCCCCAATACACATAATCCACATATTTTGCGCTGGCGTTTTGAGAAACCGCAACCTCTTGAATTCCAAAACTTTTTATTGCGTATAATATGTTTTTTCTGTTGCGATAAAAAACATCGTCATACGTTTCCCTGTTTGTGCCTTTTTCAAACCGCCCTTTTTTGCCCGAAAATATTTTTTTTACAACGTCAAGCATGGTTTCCTATTAATAAATAGCTTTGTTTGTAAAAATAAGTTTTGCAAAGAGGTATCAATCGTCACGCCGTCGTAGTTATACACAAATACGTCATAGCTTCCATCGGGTATGCTTGCTATGTTTAGCTGCACGGAAGCAAGCAAGCTTTCGCACTTTTTATCAACCAAACCAAACAAGACAAATGTATTACATTCGTTTTTTACCTCAATTAAAACTTGGTTGTAAGCATATTTTTTTCCGTCAAATACAAAATATAGAACTATGGTATCGTTGCTAAATATTTTTGTCAGCATACGGGCTCAAAATACTCGGCTTTTATAATAACGCTTGCAAAATAATATGTAAAGAGGGGCAGACTAATTATTTGCCACAATTGCCATCCGGCAAAATAGCAGTAGATGCCTAAAAACAAAGCATACCACACGCTTTGGC
>JANWVW010000366.1 GCA_025056095.1 Bacteroidia bacterium | reverse complement strand
CCATTGTGGAATTGAAATTGAGAAAGAAAAGACAGTACATTGTGTTGTGTCAGTGTTTTAATCGTACCATTGTGGAATTGAAATGTGCTTGGCGTAAATGCAGCTGGAACAGAGTTAATGTTTTAATCGTACCATTGTGGAATTGAAATTCCCTAAAACAAACAATTTTAACCGCTTGCAAAAAGTTTTAATCGTACCATTGTGGAATTGAAATTGTCTTGTGCATTTTCATCTCTACCACCTCCCAATGTTTTAATCGTACCATTGTGGAATTGAAATGTTCGCAACTCCCAAGCTGCAATCCTACACGCCTCGTTTTAATCGTACCATTGTGGAATTGAAATATTCAGGCAGCTCCTCCGTGCGCAACCGCTCTAATTGTTTTAATCGTACCATTGTGGAATTGAAATCAGCTGCTTTTGCAGCTAACTCGTTTTGGTAGTCGCTGTTTTAATCGTACCATTGTGGAATTGAAATATACTGGCATGTTAACAGGTATGCTAAGAGTCCAAGTTTTAATCGTACCATTGTGGAATTGAAATGTGCTCAAAAGAGATGAAGCGACAAAGGTTGTTAGCGTTTTAATCGTACCATTGTGGAATTGAAATTAAATAATAATATTGGCAATTTCATCAGCTTCTTGTTTTAATCGTACCATTGTGGAATTGAAATTTAAACAATGGAATTCGATTTTACAAAGTAGATGCAGTTTTAATCGTACCATTGTGGAATTGAAATCAAACTATCAAACTAA
>JANWVW010000365.1 GCA_025056095.1 Bacteroidia bacterium | reverse complement strand
ATCGGATTCACTTTATTTCAATTCCACAATGGTACGATTAAAACAGGCAGGCAAGTTAATGAAGAGGTTATTAGGCGTGAACATTTCAATTCCACAATGGTACGATTAAAACTTTTTCATAGTTATGATATGGTAATGTTAAAACCATATTTCAATTCCACAATGGTACGATTAAAACACCTAAAGAAGCGGCAACTCCTCCCGCCATAAGGCGATTTCAATTCCACAATGGTACGATTAAAACGTTTTTACACATTTTATGTGCTTATTTAAGCGCTCTGAATTTCAATTCCACAATGGTACGATTAAAACGAGAATTTAAAGTTAGAGTATTGTAAACCATTATAATTTCAATTCCACAATGGTACGATTAAAACAATCTTGCAAAAAAAAGAAGCAGATTTGGAGGCATATTTCAATTCCACAATGGTACGATTAAAACTCGCGCTAATATGTGTGAATGCAATCGCGTGCTGTTGATTTCAATTCCACAATGGTACGATTAAAACCACAGGCTGGAAAAGGAGAGCTGGTATCTAAAATAGATTTCAATTCCACAATGGTACGATTAAAACATTTCAACAATTAGTGCTTGTGCATTTGTACGAGGATTTCAATTCCACAATGGTACGATTAAAACCAAGACGCGCAAGCGAACGATTTAGTCGTTATCGAATTTCAATTCCACAATGGTACGATTAAAACCGTTTACGGGGTGGGACACAAAATTGAATCCACCAAATTTCAATTCCACAATGGTACGATTAAAACAGTCAT
>JANWVW010000364.1 GCA_025056095.1 Bacteroidia bacterium | reverse complement strand
TTAAGAAATTGTAGCCAATTTACAACTTTTATCGGAGCGGGGTTGAGTAGCACACTGCTGTAAACGCCGATACAAAATTAAGAAATTGTAGCCAATTTACAACGTAAATTTGCTTTATGCCTAACAAGAAGAGCTGTAAACGCCGATACAAAATTAAGAAATTGTAGCCAATTTACAAATAACTCATTGATAAGCAGCTGCCGCTCTTCGCTGTAAACGCCGATACAAAATTAAGAAATTGTAGCCAATTTACAACTAAGTTCTTAATCAATAAACTCATTTACACGCAAAACGTATACCAAGACATGCCTAGAACTACTAAAAAGAAAAAATTTGACAAAACTCAACCTAAACTAAATGCATACAGAAATATGTGGATTATTGTCATGTACGACTTGCCTACGGAAACCGCCCAAAACCGTAAAGATGCGGCTACCTTTCGTAAAAAAATGCTTAAATTGGGATTTAGCATGTTTCAATTTTCAGTTTATATTAAACACGAGATAAGTATGGAAGCCGTAGAAACCACCAAAAACAAACTAAAAAAAATTCAACCGCCCGAAGGAAAGCTAGGCATCTTTTTCTTTACCGACAAACAGTTTGGTAAAACCGAAATTATTTTTTGTCAAAAAAAGCAGAAAGCACCTAAAAAACCTGCTCAACTGGAATTGTTCTGAAAAAAATGTATTTAATCACTGCTGTTTTTATCTTTGTAATTAGGTATTTATCTCGTTTGAGCTTGAATTACAAATACTTACAAGCTAAAATCTTGCATAAAGTGC
>JANWVW010000363.1 GCA_025056095.1 Bacteroidia bacterium | reverse complement strand
AACTTTTGACAAATTCATTGTACAACAACGCTGTGCTAGAACCTGCACTACTCCCATCAGAATTGATAAAATCGTTGTAGTATGCACCATTCCAAGCATTAACAACGTTGTCTATACGCTGCTTTAAGTTGTTTATGGCACCTATCAAAAAGTCTCTTCGGTTTGAAGAGCTGCTAAACGCAGATAAAATAGCACTATTGTTGTCATTTAGGTCAAAAATGAGATACTCAATAGCTAAAAAACCTCGTGCGTCTCGGTTGAAGTCGTTAAAATTAGCGTTGTTGTTAGCAATGGCATTCTCTATTTTAGTGGTAGATACGGGAAAAGTAGCAATTTCTTCTACCAAAGCTTTTCTGATACCTTCCTCACCTGCGGGTCCAAAATTGTACGCATTAGCATATTGAAAAGCAACATACGCCTCTGTCCAAGCAGTTTGTAAGTTTTGTAGATTAGTCAAATTGACATTTTGAGTAAAATTAGTAGCTGCTGTTAAAAGTAACTCAACTTTGGCTTGTAAGTCCGAATAAGCGGGGCGAATTAAATTTTTGGCATAATTTTCTAACATGGCTTTTCGGTTAAAGCCATCTTCGCTTTGCTTTTTTTCTTTTTTGCAGGCAGCTAAGAAAATTCCCGCTGCGCAAAGTACTAAAATGATTTTTACCTTTTTCATAATTCAATACAAGTTTAAGACTAACTTTTAATTTTAAGATTAAAAACACACGAAGCTACTACCTTTGAACAAGATTTTTTGGTGTAGTTCGTGTGTTTGCGTAGAATTTTGATTTTTTGCGTGAGGCATGCGGAGGGTGGGCGTTAGCCCAGTGCGTAGCGAAGCGAAGCACCGAAGCGAAAGCGTAGCCCG
>JANWVW010000362.1 GCA_025056095.1 Bacteroidia bacterium | reverse complement strand
GTTTGTTTTAATCGTACCATTGTGGAATTGAAATCTCGCCGCCGCGCCACGTGCCATCGTGCCATTGACGTTTTAATCGTACCATTGTGGAATTGAAATTTTGTAATTAATGCGAATGGGTGCAAAATTTTTTTAGTTTTAATCGTACCATTGTGGAATTGAAATCCTTGTGAGAGGTTACTTTACTAGACAGGAATGTTTGTTTTAATCGTACCATTGTGGAATTGAAATATCACTTACCCTTACATGTTCAATATTAACAAATGCGTTTTAATCGTACCATTGTGGAATTGAAATTTGAGGGATAAAATCTCTTTCTGTGAAAGAGCTTAGTTTTAATCGTACCATTGTGGAATTGAAATTTGGGCGAAACTGCATGCGTAATACCAATCTTTGCGGGTTTTAATCGTACCATTGTGGAATTGAAATGCCAGCATTTATCCACTCAGTTCGCTCTTTTCTAAAAGTTTTAATCGTACCATTGTGGAATTGAAATTGCAACTGCAATAAGTCAAAATTTGTTGGCGCTGGAAGTTTTAATCGTACCATTGTGGAATTGAAATAATAGTCGTTGGGCAATCATACGCAAGTCTTTTCAAGTTTTAATCGTACCATTGTGGAATTGAAATCTGCTTGATATGGTAATTGTATTGGCAGTGTCGTTAGTTTTAATCGTACCATTGTGGAATTGAAATGGTGCAAGTTCAAACGGCGCTGGATTCTTTTTCCCACGTTTTAATCGTACCATTGTGGAATTGAAATTTGCCAGTTGAATTGGCTGCCTTATTCAAAATAGATGTTTTAATCGTACCATTGTGGAATTGAAATCTTTAAATCTGGGTTGTATAGTTCTTTAACTAATGTTTTAATCGTA
>JANWVW010000361.1 GCA_025056095.1 Bacteroidia bacterium | reverse complement strand
TTACCCAAAATTTGCGTTTTTGTAATCGATTACTTACTTTTGAACGGGTTTTAATCGTACCATTGTGGAATTGAAATGTCTGTGTAAGACTCTAACAGACTGATACCCAAGGTTTTAATCGTACCATTGTGGAATTGAAATCTATGTGTTTGAGGATATCCAGCGGCTCAACAGCTGTTTTAATCGTACCATTGTGGAATTGAAATGAAAACAAGAAGTAAAACGTTTTCAGCGGCAAGCCTAGTTTTAATCGTACCATTGTGGAATTGAAATCCAATAACTTACAGCCTTACTTGCCCTTCACTTCAAGTTTTAATCGTACCATTGTGGAATTGAAATGCGAATGCTTGCCCAGATTGAAACCGCGCTTATTGCGTTTTAATCGTACCATTGTGGAATTGAAATTTTCGCGAATGGCTGATTCCAATCTTTCAATTTTTGTTTTAATCGTACCATTGTGGAATTGAAATTCTTGGAATGCCTTAGACAAGATGGTCTCTCTTATGTTTTAATCGTACCATTGTGGAATTGAAATCGTAGCAGGTCTAACATCAGATAAATCCCAAACGACGTTTTAATCGTACCATTGTGGAATTGAAATTTGTATTGGATACAATGTCTTCAAAAAAGACCTTCCCAGTTTTAATCGTACCATTGTGGAATTGAAATAACATCAGTCTAAAAGCGCTTGGGTTGTATTTTAAGTTTTAATCGTACCATTGTGGAATTGAAATCAAACTGGTGTTCCGGCAACGCTGGTGAATATATAGTTTTAATCGTACCATTGTGGAATTGAAATAATACAAACTGTAACAAACGAAATTAAGAAAGCAGAGTTTTAATCGTACCATTGTGGAATTGAAATTTTTGCAATTTCTTCTGCCTTT
>JANWVW010000360.1 GCA_025056095.1 Bacteroidia bacterium | reverse complement strand
AAATTCCTGAATTAAATTACTTTGAAAAAATTATCGTACAACAATAAAAGAAAGGAGAAGCAATATGAAAAAGTTAAGGTTAATCTTGCTCTTTTGCTGTTTGGGCTTAATCGCATTGAGCCAAAGTGTGCCTGAATTTCAATTTACTATACAGATTAACGACAACGCAGGCAATAAAGACAGCGTAATCATTGGTTATGATCCTATGGCTACGGATACCATAGACACTTCCTTCGGTGAAGTATTCATCCCCTACTCTACCCCTTTTGATAGCGTATTTGGAGCCAGAGCATTAACTCCAAGTTACTACCCTCCTGAAGTAGCAGATGGTTTTACCAAGAAACAAATAGCTAATAAATACACTCTTATGGACCCTTGTATAACAAGTGGAGGGGGCAAAGTACGTGTAGTTGTTTTGGTCCGCGCTAAGCGAAAGAACTTTCCTTTGACAGTAAAGTATAATCACAGTTTATTTGTACCCAATTCCTGCCATGATTCTACCTTGTTACAATGGTATTTTGAAGATGTTCATCCTGAAGACGGTCCATATCACTTGTTAAGGGATTTTAGTGCAGGCAGCATAACTCTTAACTACAGTACAATGTACATGTCTAGATATTACCGTATGGATTTTGAGACATTAAATTGTTACAACAGTTTGGGGGGAGTAGTAACAGACACGGTGTATGTATGGAAGTTTATCATGGCAGGATATGATTATTATCGTTACTTGTATCTTGCGTCAAATGTGCAAGACCAGAGCATACCTCAACTTTCTGCATTGGTGTATCCCAATCCTGCGCGGGATGAGGTACGTGTAAGTATCCCTGAACCTGCATGGTGTAGTGTAGTAGATGTCAGTGGCAAGGTAGTGCAGAATGTATATTTACAGTCGGGTAGTAATGTGTTGGATGTTAGTAATGTTCCCAA
>JANWVW010000359.1 GCA_025056095.1 Bacteroidia bacterium | reverse complement strand
CGATTAAAACTGCAACAGCTTTCTTAATTTCAGCACTTCTTTTAGCATTTCAATTCCACAATGGTACGATTAAAACTGGTTCGGTATTCGGTTCCGGAACCAAACAGGAACCAAAATTTCAATTCCACAATGGTACGATTAAAACCTTTCCCACTTCACGAGTGGGAGGAAATTGAGTCAGATTTCAATTCCACAATGGTACGATTAAAACATAGACCTGTTGAACCGAATCCGTTGTGGTTGCGAGATTTCAATTCCACAATGGTACGATTAAAACCAGCAAGTGTCTCTACATTATAAATCATTTGTTGTTTATTTCAATTCCACAATGGTACGATTAAAACCTTTATACTGCAACATGGTAATACATTTGGGACACATTTCAATTCCACAATGGTACGATTAAAACAGCCAAAGGGTACCCGCGCTCCTGCCAATCTGAACATTTCAATTCCACAATGGTACGATTAAAACTTAGTAAAAGGCACGTTGATAGCAGCATTTTCACAAATTTCAATTCCACAATGGTACGATTAAAACTGGAGGTTGCCATTCCTTTTTCTTACACCACCAAAATTTCAATTCCACAATGGTACGATTAAAACTTTACAACACAATCAATAACAGACACCAAGTTTACAAATTTCAATTCCACAATGGTACGATTAAAACTGCAACAGAGTGTTCGTCTAAATGTATTGGTAAAATTTCAATTCCACAATGGTACGATTAAAACTTCCAATATTGCCCGACGCAACTCTTTTGTTTCGTATTTCAATTCCACAATGGTACGATTAAAACAATTCATTTTTTTAAAGGCGTAATCCTTTACCTCTTATTTCAATTCCACAATGGTACGATTAAAACTGGAATAGTCATCGGCATACGTATCATTCCAAAGCGTATTTCAATTCCACAATGGTACGATTAAAACT
>JANWVW010000358.1 GCA_025056095.1 Bacteroidia bacterium | reverse complement strand
AAATTAAAAAAGTGTAGCCAATTTACAACTTAGGAGGATTGAAGGAGGTTTTAACACTGGCTGTAAACGCCGATACAAAATTAAAAAAGTGTAGCCAATTTACAACTATATTGTATTCTAACGTGATATTTATTGGCTGTAAACGCCGATACAAAATTAAAAAAGTGTAGCCAATTTACAACGGTTTGAAAAACACGTCGCGCATTATTTGGCTGTAAACGCCGATACAAAATTAAAAAAGTGTAGCCAATTTACAACAGCTGCACGGAAGCAAGCAAGCTTTCGCACGCTGTAAACGCCGATACAAAATTAAAAAAGTGTAGCCAATTTACAACATACGGTACCTACAAGGCATTTTGTGTAGAGGCTGTAAACGCCGATACAAAATTAAAAAAGTGTAGCCAATTTACAACTCGTGCCAAAAGAAGTAGATGGTTTTTTTCGCTGTAAACGCCGATACAAAATTAAAAAAGTGTAGCCAATTTACAACTCGTTTCGTTACTTTTTACGCTAATCAGTAGCTGTAAACGCCGATACAAAATTAAAAAAGTGTAGCCATTTTACAACTCGTTTGGTTACTTTTTACGATAATCTGTCGCTTTAAACGCCGATACAAAATTAAAAAAGTGTAGCCAATTTACAACTCGCCCATGCGTATATAGAGACGGGTGGCGGGCTGTAAACGCCGATACAAAATTAAAAAAGTGTAGCCAATTTACAACATCTATTGTGATATACATGGATACTCTCCTGCTGTAAACGCCGATACAAAATTAAAAAAGTGTAGCCAATTTACAACCCGTAAGCAAATAGGACAAAAGCAAAAAAGCTGTAAACGCCGATACAAAATTAAAAAAGTGTAGCCAATTTACAACTAGCTACGAAGAGTATATTGGCAACGCTTCGCTGTAAACGCCGATACAAAATTAAAAAAGTGTAGCCAATTTACAACATAACCGATGCTATTTTTTCTTTTATTTGT
>JANWVW010000357.1 GCA_025056095.1 Bacteroidia bacterium | reverse complement strand
ACAACAAAGACAACCGTTTTCGCATTTTTTTCGTGCTTTGAAATAGAAAGAACAAGATAATAAATCTAATCAAAGCACCGCATTGCAACGCTTCTGCTAAACGCAAAACCCACGAGTGGGGAAGGTGTAGCTACACAGACAAGGCAAGAGTGTAAATCCTATTTTCTACGGATTTCAGATCTTTATCATTCACTTAGCATTAGGGGTTTGTACGAGTTGGACTGCTTTCTTCAGAAAGCAGGAGCATTCTCTGTATTCCTTAAAGGAAAGAAAGTTCTGTTTGATTAAAAAAGTGGAGCCGATTACCACTCAAAAAACGGGGCGGATTCCGAAAAGCCGAAAGAGTAGGACCAAACTTTCACTTTAGTTAACAGAACGATGAAGAGACCATCCTTATCATTGCTTTTTTTATCGCTTGTAGTTTTTGGTTGGTTTGTAGTAGGTTGTAAAAAAGATGACGACAATCCAGCGCCTTCTATCAAGATAGATGAGTTTTTAGGGGACTATGCGTTGGGTCAGGGGAGTTTTTATGTGATGTTAGATGCGAATAACAATGAACTTCCTGGCGAGAGGCGAGATATTAGTGGGGAGATTGTGAAGGTGAGCAGAGGTCAAGGGGATACGCTGATTTTGAGTAGTCCTACGTTAGGTAGTATCAAGGCGGCGTTTGTGTTGCATACTTCTTCGGGCAATCCGAGAGTAAATCTTACTATTCCGCAGCAGGTATATAGTGGGAATATTCATCCTGCGGGTTTGAGGGGTACATTATTTTCTATTTCATCTCTTTTCTTTGAGAAGGTGAATGGTGGTAAGTTTCTGGATGTATTGGGAGGGGAGAGGTTGAATATTGTTATCAATAATCCCACAGGGCGAACCAAAAGGGGAAATAGATACCAAGTTAGTATAATAAGAGGAGGGATAAGATAATTAGTAGCTTTTATCAATCAACTTACATTGAAAGCATTTGTCGATATCAAATAACATTTCCTTTGCGAAGCGAACCATGTGCATACCTAACTCCCAGGTTGGGAGTTAGGTGTGTTTTG
>JANWVW010000356.1 GCA_025056095.1 Bacteroidia bacterium | reverse complement strand
CATTTGTACGTTCAGAGGGACTGATTATTATTTTGGCTTTTACGTGTTTTTTAATAGTCCAAAAAAAATGGAAAGTATTACCTCTATTTGTTACAGGACATGTCGTATATGGGTTAGTAGGCGCAACTTTTCACAAGGATGTTCTTTGGGTAATTAACAAGATGCCTTATCGTACTTTAGAACACGTGTATGGCAAAGGTTCCCTATTTCACTTTGTTGACCAACTGATATACATAGTAGGATTACCGATTTACGGACTAATAGCTTTCAGTTTAGTGTATTACTCTGTTTCATTGTATCAAAGGCGAATTACTATCAAAGAACTGTTTATTCCGTTTGTTTTTCTTGCGTTTTTTGTAGCGCATAGTTTATTCTGGTATTTTGGTATTTTTGCTTCTATGGGTTTGAAACGGGTTTTGATAGGTGTTGTACCGCTTATGGGGATTATGGCATGGCATGGATATGCTTTTATCCTTGAAATTTTAGGCAAATTTTCTGATAAAATACGCTACTTTTTTAAGTATGGAATTTTACTTTATGCATTGATATTTCCTTTTACGCCCAATCCTGCTGCGATAAACTTCAAAGAAAGTATGTACTTGGATGCCTCGCAGCAATTAGCACAGAAAGTAGTTCAGGATTTACAGCAAAAAGGGTTGCTAAAACATAGACTAATATCTGACAATACATATTTTGAAATGCTAACTCCACAATTTGACGTACTATATGCACTTTACTATAAACCTTTTACGCTTCAATCTGGGGACATATACGTGTACGATCCCCATTACGGTAGGTTTAAAAAAGAGCAGTTAGAGACTTTTTACAAAATGAAGTCAATAGGGCGCTACACTGCCCTCAATGAAAAAGGAAAAGAAATTTATTATACTGTATATCAATTCCTTTAGTTGGATTAGTGTAGTTAGGTCTTTACTTGTTTTGATTAGAGTTTGAAAAATAATTTTGATTTTTTGGGCGCGACCCTTGCTACGCAAGGGTCGGGGCATTCTGAACGTAGCCCGCAGCACGCCGACCATGTGGGCATGATCGCA
>JANWVW010000355.1 GCA_025056095.1 Bacteroidia bacterium | reverse complement strand
AAGCGTTAGCGAAGTACCGAAGCGAAGCGTAGTGCGGAATGCCCCGACCCTTGCGTTAGCAAGGGGCACGCCCAAAACAAATATAATCTATCAAATTACTTTAATTCAAAAACGTATTGTGTTCTTTTCTGCTGCTGAAAATAGTTCATCAATCTGCTCTTGTATCTTAATAGTTTTAGCAATACAAGTTGCCATTTTACAGTAGTGGGTTGGGTTGCTTAAAAGTTTGTTTTTGCGGTCTTTTAAGTACTTTTGCATCACAGAATAACCACCAATTTGGTAGTTCCAAATGTCAGGAGTGATGTTATCAAAATACTTATCAGAATTGATATAAACGCACGCTTCTTTTTCTATATACGTAATTTTTTCAATGGTATCATTATCGCCTTTTCCATTGTATTTTGAAATAGGGATATTCAACGATGAATGTTTGAGTAAGTGCAGTTCAGCCAAAGTTTCTCCAAATTCAGATAATCTTTGAAAGAGGTTTTTATCGGATGTAAATGGAATTCTAGGAAAGTCAATTTTGAGAAATGTAGCATACTTTTCTCTGTATATGTTGCTGTAAAGAATAGCGTAGACATAATAAAGGATTTGTTCGGGCTTTAATCGGTTACCGTAGTGGTTTTTTAGTATTTTGTAGATATTTTCGGCTATATTAGGTTCGGGGTCATGTTGGGGTGGGCTAAATAGATCACCGTTCCCTCCATTGCCATTATTCGGTAAGATATACAGCGGATATATATATGCTATTCCTTTATTACTTAGGGTAATCCTACTCTCTACCAGAGTATCCACAATGAAAGCATGATTAAAAACGCCTTCAGCTACTTGCCTTACACTAACTAATCCAAGATTATGATTGATTTTTACCATACACTTCATCACATCAAATCTTGTTCGCTCCACAATCCATTTTGAATAGCAGATCCATCTTTTGTCAAAAGGGCGGTAATAAATTGGGATTAAATAATCTTCCCAATTGTTAATCTTTTGAAATTCAGCTCTAAACTTTTTGAGTTTGAAAGTAGCGGTATCTTTTAGGTTGAATATCTGTCTTATTAAGTC
>JANWVW010000354.1 GCA_025056095.1 Bacteroidia bacterium | reverse complement strand
GAAAGCGTATATAACCCAATTCCATTGCCATTGCAAGCCTTTCTAATTCGTGTTGTCTTATAAACCTACCGTTAGTTATGCGATAGTTGTTTCCTCCTATATATACCACTTTACATTTTCGGCTACCTATTTTTTTTTGAACACTTTCAGCAATCATATTATATATACCTGTGCCATCCACGTATGCAAGCAGCAAGTGTTCGGTTTCGAGTCCTTTGAGTATTCTTTTGGCAATAGTTTGATTAGATAAGTGTCTGCCTTTAAACCTATCAAAATATGCCAAATTTCCGTTTATATCTAGCCCTAAAACCACCGTATAGTCAGTAACCTTGCCAATATCTACTCCGAAAGCTACGGCAGGCATGTTGCTCATTTCTGTAGTGATACACCTTTTAATTAACTCGTCGTCGTACGCCCTATCGCCTTCTTGCAAAATTTCGTTAAAATAAAGCTCCTTAAATCTCTTTTCAGAAAGGGTAGATTTAGCTAGCTCAACGGTTTTTTTGTCAATTTTTGGATTGTCCAACGTGTGCATTTCAAGGTATTTTTTTTGTGGCTTTACGCCCATTTGCAAACACCTCTGTTCGTGCTCTTGGGCTTCCTTGCATGCAAAAAAGAACCAATTTCGCTCTCCCTTGCTATTTCCAATGCAGCGCAATAATCCATTGGTAGCTGTAAGCACGCTTATGCTTGCCTCCAGTACATCCTCGCTAACCCTGCTTGCTTCATCTATCACGACAGCGTACACGTCCTCCCCAAATAATCTATCGGGCTTGTCTCCTGATTTGAACCAAATTTTGATTCCCTTTGGAAATTCGATATACCTTTGGTATTTGTTTAGCTTAAAAAATGGTTTGTATTGCGGGGGGATAAACGCCCAAAGCCTATTCATGGCAATTTGAGATACAGGATAAGTGGGGGCTATCCACCATATATTTGCGCCGTGTATATTTTTGGCGTCCAATTCAATAGCAAATTCAATACAAAAAATAATCATAGCGGTTGTTTTACCACTTTTCGTACCTGCTTTGCAGTAAACTTGCGGACATCGCTCCTCTATGAAGGCCTTTTGTTTTAAGTG
>JANWVW010000353.1 GCA_025056095.1 Bacteroidia bacterium | reverse complement strand
TTTCAAGTGTGTCTTGTTAAGAACTTGTGATTCAACATTTTCGCTGGCTTCTAAATAACCTTTGGCTTTGGCAAAAAATTCCGTATAGTTGTTCAGAATTGAGTATAGCAGCGAACACATTTCAAATGTTATTTACCTTTGCAGGATGAGTCTTATTCAAGCCATTATTTTAGCCATTGTTGAAGGTATTACAGAGTTTTTGCCCATTTCTTCTACGGGGCATATTATTATTGCTTCTTCAATCATGGGCATAGAAACGCATGATTTTACCAAAACTTACACGGTCATGATACAGTTTGGAGCTATTTTGTCTGTACTTAGTTTGTATTGGAAGCGTTTACTATACAGTAGAGAGATTTATTTGAATTTAGCTTTGGCTTTTATACCTACGGCGGTGTTAGGTTTTTTGTTCAATGATTGGATAGACAAGTTATTAGAAAGTCCTTTGACTGTATCAATTTCGCTGATTGTAGGTGGTATAGTTTTGATTTTTGTGGATAAGTGGTTCAAACAGCCGATTCAAGAGCCTCAACAGTTGAGCATGTCTGTGCTTTCTGCGGTAAAAATAGGATTGTTTCAATCCATTTCTATGATACCTGGGATTTCTCGTTCTGCGGCAAGCATCATAGGGGGCATGGTGGTAGGTTTAACTCGTAAGCAAGCTGCGGAGTTTTCTTTTTTGTTAGCTATTCCTACAATGTTGGCTGCGGCAAGCTATAAGTTGTACAAATATCTTCAATTGATGAAAAATAGCCAAGCATCTTTATCAGATGCAGATTGGACTAATTTAATAGTGGGCAATGTAGTGGCTTTCGTTGTGGCGATTATTGCTATAAAGGTGTTTGTACATTGGCTGACGCGGTATGGTTTCAAATGGTTTGGTCTGTATAGGATTTTAGTAGGAGTAGGTATTTTAAGTTTTTTATTGTTTAATTAAGTTTATTTTTTTGGGCGTGCCCCTTGCTGCGCAAGGGTCGGGGCATTCCGCACTTCGCTATCGCTTCGGTACTTCGCTACGCTTCGTACTGCCTAACGGCATGCTCCATGCCCCTCACGCAGATAACATAAGCAATTATGTCTTTGCCTTGTTTAA
>JANWVW010000352.1 GCA_025056095.1 Bacteroidia bacterium | reverse complement strand
GAAAATGATTTCAATTCCACAATGGTACGATTAAAACGTGTACCGGGTGCACACAAATCAGGGGCGCCGTCTGCTATTTCAATTCCACAATGGTACGATTAAAACTTTTTTGTCTTCTTTAAAAAGTACAATTTTTACCCAAATTTCAATTCCACAATGGTACGATTAAAACTGTCCTTTGACTATTTGGAAGCGCGGGTTTTCAGAGATTTCAATTCCACAATGGTACGATTAAAACACCACACAAGACGCTGTTGTTACTATACAAGACAAATTTCAATTCCACAATGGTACGATTAAAACTGCAATTCTGATTTTAGAGCGGCTAATTGCGCTTGAATTTCAATTCCACAATGGTACGATTAAAACTGATACGTATGCCGATGACTATTCAAACGAAGTCAAATTTCAATTCCACAATGGTACGATTAAAACATGCAGGGCAAGGGGTACTTTCCATTTCAATGTAATTTCAATTCCACAATGGTACGATTAAAACGCAGCGAAGATGTGTATAGTGAAGTGGTTCGCGTCATTTCAATTCCACAATGGTACGATTAAAACTGCGCGGCGTGTTGGTGTATTATTTCAATCCAGCATATTTCAATTCCACAATGGTACGATTAAAACTTGGTATTCGCATGGTTGGTCGCGACGGGTGGGTTGAATTTCAATTCCACAATGGTACGATTAAAACCAAAAATGCAAGAAACCTTTTAATATCCGTGGAGGAATTTCAATTCCACAATGGTACGATTAAAACACTCAAAGACAGTGGTATAGATTGGTTTTTGTGTACATTTCAATTCCACAATGGTACGATTAAAACTCCGGCAAGTTGCGCGGGCGCAAGGTCAACGCGCGTATTTCAATTCCACAATGGTACGATTAAAACTTGCTTTGTAGGCTTGCTGCAACTCTGTAAAAATAGATTTCAATTCCACAATGGTACGATTAAAACGTTACGCCGCCGCAACAACGACAAGTTATTGGCAGATTTCAATTCCACAATGGTACGATTAAAACGAGCGTCTTTACGCTCGATAAACTCCATAAAATGCGATTTCAATTCCACAATGGTACGATTAAAACAAAAAGT
>JANWVW010000351.1 GCA_025056095.1 Bacteroidia bacterium | reverse complement strand
CGATAGCGTAGCCCGTAGCACGCCGACCTTGCCCACACCAGCGCAAGCGAAGTGTGGGCAAGGGCACGCCCAAAAAATAATACTTAATTCAAAATGTTTTGAGAATCCTTTGCACTCTACGAGCTGCACTACATCTTGACAATTTTCTTAACAGTAGTTTGATGCGACTCTTGAATTCGTAAATAGTAAATCCCCGCAGGTAGTGATTGAATGCTAATGCTGTGAGTATAAGCTCCTGCCCACTGAACGTCTTCATTTTGTGTCAATACTATTTGTCCATTTGTGTTGAGTAGTGTGTACTGCACTTTGCCTATTGCGTTAAAATTAGCCTGAACAGATAGAGAAGATTGCGCAGGAATTGGATAGACTATTAAGCTTGTATTTTCGGCAATGCTTATCTCTACAATGTTAGAGAAGCGGTTTTGTCCATCTTTGTTATGTTGTACCACACGATAGAATGTTCTTGAATAAGGGCTGTAATGGGAATATGTGTATTCTTTGCTTTGAGTAGATTGAATTTTGTCAGGTAAAGCATAGAAATGGCTGCCATCAGGGCTATACTCAACAGTGTAGAACTGAACATTTTGGGGATTTTCAACTTTCCAAGTGAGAAGATTCTGCCCATTTTTATGAATACCTTGTAAGTTAAGTGCTGTATTAGGTAAAGTGGGATTGTAGAGTATTTCAAAGTCGTCAATAGCTGCACCTGAACCTACAACAACGCGATCTGTCTTGAACACAAAGCGAAAACATACATACGGAGTGCCTGCCAAAAAAGACACGTCTTGAGATACAAAAGAGTAAGTAGACTGCGTACCACTGAAAAAAGCTGTTCCCGCTGGAAATATTTGGCTTGTTGCAGCAGTGGTATTATACCAACCAGTTGCTACTGTATTGTTAAGCTGTGTCCAAGACAAACCTTTGTTAGTAGAATACTCTACGATATATCCATCATATTGAGGTTCTGTGTGAAATTTAGTATAGAATTGCAAGGTATAAGTTCCTGCACCTGAAAAATCAAAGGCAGGTGAATACAAAATAGTGTAATCATGATTGTTGTAATTAGCCGCAGTCAAACCTGTAACCCATGCATTACTAGCACTGACAAAGCCATTTTTGCCTGGAATGGT
>JANWVW010000350.1 GCA_025056095.1 Bacteroidia bacterium | reverse complement strand
CGTTAGCGTAGCCCGTAGCACGCCGACCTTGTGGGCATGAGCGCAAGCGAAACGCCCACAAGGGCACGCCCAAAAAAACAATAACGGAGTTAGCATAAAACTATCGCATACCTGCCTTGCGAAGTGCTTCCATCATAGTTTGACCTATATAAGCAGGACTTTCAACCACGTGTATACCACATTCGCGCATAATCCGCATTTTGGCTGCAGCTGTATCATCGCCCCCTGAGATAATAGCACCTGCATGTCCCATACGTCTACCTGGCGGTGCTGTCTGTCCTGCAATAAAAGCTACCACAGGTTTTTTTACATTATCTTTTATCCATCGAGCTGCATCGGTTTCGGATGAGCCGCCAATCTCACCAATCAAAATGATGCCCTCTGTATCAGGGTCTTCATTAAACAATTTAACAATATCCGTATGCGTAGAACCTACAATTGGATCTCCGCCAATACCTACACAAGTACTTTGCCCTAAACCTTGTTGAGTAACTTGATACACTGCTTCATACGTAAGAGTACCTGAACGTGATACAATTCCAATAGTACCAGGTCTATGTATAAAGCCAGGCATAATTCCGACCTTAGCCTCACCTGGAGTAATAACCCCTGGGCAGTTTGGACCTATCATGGTTACTCCTCTTTCTTTCAAAAAAGGCTTAACGACTAGCATATCACGGACAGGAATACCCTCCGTAATAGTTACAATTACCTTTATTCCAGCATCGGCAGCTTCTAAAATGGCATCTACCGCAAAAGCAGGGGGAACAAAAATAATAGAGACGTTTGCACCTGTGGCTCTGACGGCACTTTCTACTGTGTTAAATACAGGGCGGTCTAAGTGTTTGGTTCCACCTTTACCTGGGGTTACTCCGCCTACAATGTTGGTTCCGTACTCAATCATTTGGGTAGCGTGAAAAGTTCCTTCGCTTCCCGTAAAACCTTGAACAATAACCCTAGAGTTTTTATTAACCAATATGCTCATAGCTATTTTTTGGCAAGATACAACATGTTTCTCAACTCGCAAAAAAAAGTTAAAAAAGATATGCTGAATTTATTTATTTTTTTGGGCGTGCCCCTCGCTAACGCTCGGGTCGGGGCATTCCGCACTGCGCTTCGCTTCGGTGCTTCGCTAACGCT
>JANWVW010000349.1 GCA_025056095.1 Bacteroidia bacterium | reverse complement strand
ATTTCATTGCTATTTTTGTTTTTCCTTTTCAAAAATATAAGACTTATGCCCGCATTCATAAATTGTATTCGTGATTCGATGTCTCGCAATTTGAAAATTTTAATAAGTCCTAAAGTAATTTTATCAAGCATAACTGCTAAAGTGTTAATAGGAGTTAGAAATAATGGAGAAAGAAAATCTAAATTTAGCTTTTCAAATATAATGTTAATCAAAATAGCTACTGTGAGAAATGGTGTAGAAAAAAAAGAACATGCCTTTCTACATAATATTATTTCAAGGTTAAAAAGTTTTGAAATATGAATATAGAAAAACTCTGTATATCTGAAATAGTCGTGTGGTGTTCCATGATATGGAAATACAAACGGAGTGCTAATATAAAATAAACCTCCTTCTTTACAAACCCTGACCGCTTCTTTAAGTGCATGTAATGGATTATAAAGGTGTTCCAAAACCTCAGACATAATAACTAAATCAAATGTGTTATCCTCATAAGGTAGTAAATCTTTGTTCAAATCAAGTAATATATCAGCTGAAGATTTTTCTCTGGAAATGTCAACTCCTATATATTCAAAATCGGTAAACTTTTCCTTAAAAACATGGTAAAAAGGCTTATAACCACAACCTAATTCAATGATTTTTAGTTGCTGTTTCTTTTCCAGATAATTAAGCATATATGAGAAAGTTTTAGCGTTTTCTTTTGTAATTAGATAAGAAAAATCCCAAGGTTTAGGATTAACTCTCTTCCTTATACTCTGTTTTACTCTCTTATCCATTTCTTACCTCCTCTATGAGCTTCTTCCATTCCTCTGCAATCTTTGTCAGCTCAAAGTCTCTCGCTCGCACTTTTGCTCTTGTAGATAACCTATCTCTTAATATATCTTCAGAAAGCAGTAGTTTTATAGTATCAATCCACTTCCTCTCGGCTTCAGTTATAGGGTCATTAGCTGTTTTAAACTTCCCATCAAATACTGGCATGAGAACACCATATTCTGTAAATTCGGGCTCTGTTGTCTGATACTCAGGCGGCGTATTTGGGGCAAGGATTTCTCTTGGACCACTTCTACAATCACTTGCAGTAACAGGAACTCCGCAAATCATCGCTTCACCAAGTGCATTTGGAAATCCTTCCCATAGAGATGGGAACACAAAAAGCTTAGCTCTACTTATGAACTTAAA
>JANWVW010000348.1 GCA_025056095.1 Bacteroidia bacterium | reverse complement strand
AGTTCAAATTTGTGTGCTTGATTGGTATCGTAGTAGTATTCCAAAACAGACAGCCACAAGCTTTTACCAAACTTGCGTGGGCGTAAAAAAACTACTCGTTTCTCTTTGTTGTATTCTAATTTCTCAATAAAAAGCGTTTTATCTACGAAGACAAAACCCTCTCGGACTATCTCCTCAAAATTGCTTACTCCATAGGGAAAAAATACTCTGTTCATTACAGCAAAAATACAGTTTAATTTGCTATGAGGAACTTATATATAATCAATTTATTTTCAAACGATTACAAAAAATACCTCCATTTGTTTGATTATTTCCAAAATTGGTAATGACCTAAGCAAGCATGCCGCTTATGTAGGTTTGTACAAAGAAGCCGTAATTAAAAATGTGTATAATGGCATTGATATACGGTACTACTTTGATAAGAGTAGCTTGCGATATGATTTTGTAGTAGAGCCGTATGCAGATGTTTCGCAGATTAAGTTTTAAGCTAAGCGGGCAGTATAGCGTTTATGAAAAAGGATCAACTGCAATTATGTTTTACCACGCAGTAGCCTTATCCGAATTTACACACGTACCAAAATAGCTGTACTGTACCGAGTAAGTTTGTAAGAAACGGGGAATTTTGGCAAGTTATCTTGGGAGAGTACGATAAAAGCAAAGTATTAGTGATTGATCGCTGTTTTATTCTATGTATATTGGAAGAAATAACGAAGACAGAACCTATGATATAGTTGTGGATAGCGGTGGTAATGCATATATAACAGGGAAACACTCTCAACTAACTACGATACTACTACAGGTATTTTCCAAAGTACAAATGGAGAAAGTTACGATGTTTTTGTTACAAAGTTAAATCTTTTGGGAACCAGCTTAGTTTATTCTACTTATATCGGAGGAAGCGATAAAGATGTTGGCTACAGTAGCAGTAGATGGCAGGGGTAATGCGTACGTATTATGGGTTACAGATTCAAACAATTTGCTGACGCAAGGGTCGGGGCATTCCGCACTACGCTTCGCTTCGGTACTTCGCTGGGCTTCGTACTGCCCTGACGGGCATGCTCTATGCCCCTCACGCAAATTACCTGTGCAGTTATGTCTTTACCTTGTTTAAGATTGAAGTACAACCACTTACAAGCTAAAAACTTGGATAAGTTACAGAGAAATGGCTTTTTCAGAGATCCTTTGCGTG
>JANWVW010000347.1 GCA_025056095.1 Bacteroidia bacterium | reverse complement strand
CTTGATAAAGTTCGTATAAACTTTTTCCTTTCCATAGAGAATTCTTATCAGAAATAAAAAATTCATTTTCTCGGTAATCAATCGTAAGAGTATCGGCAGTGTAAGTTTGCAGTTTGATGGCATCGGCTCCTGCATCAACGGCAGCATCTACAATTTGCAAAGCCCTTTCCAACGATTGATTATGATTACCCGACATCTCGGCAATCAGAAAAGGCTTGTGATTTGGACTAATTATTCGGTTTTGAATTTGAATTGGGTGCATTTTGAACTATTGGGATTTTTCTATTTTTAGAATGTACTTTATTCCATCTTTTACAAAAAAAGCAGGATATTGCTCATTATCACAGACTCGTAAAAGATTAAATTGTTCATTTATTGTTTTATTGATATCTAACTCACTGTCTTTGGGAGTTCTTTTTGGATAATAAGTAGGCTTTCCTATCTGCTTTTTCCCTTGTATATTAGGATATTTTTCAACAAAGGCTTTAATTAACTTCACGATAGTCTGACCTAATTTCGCTTGTAGCTCTGGAAGCAGTTCGTGTCCTTCAAATACTAATTTGTCTTGTAAGTAAATATCTCCTGCATCTACTTGCAGAACTGCTTCGAAAAGGGAAACTACAATTTCATTTTTCCCTTCCAAAATCTGCCAGGTTAGTGGCGACCAACCTCTTCCTTTTGGTAAATCACTTGCATGAACAACTATATTATGTTTGTTTAGGTGCAAATCTTTGAAAATATTTTGGCAAGAAAGAAGGAAAAGAATATCACCTTCTACAACTTCTTGACTATTATGTATTAAACAACTTTCATATTTAAGGGACAGAAAATACTCGTTTAATTCTTTTGCGTAGGGAATGATGTAGGATTTGATGTTATCAACTAATATTTGAATTCTCATAGCCGTAGGGAATGATTTAGGATTTGATGTTATCAACTAATATTTGAATTCTCATAGCCAAAGAATTGAGGATATGATTTTATTTGGCATCGCTTTGATACGATTTATGTTGCCATTGGTGTTATCTATGATGTTTTTTATAATTGATAGATACTTTTCCTTTGTGATGTTTGTAATACTCTTTAATTCGGAAGTAGCATAAGAGTTACATAACCCTGTGTATATTGCCTTTTGGTTGTCTGCATAATACCCCACCACCAAATACATTCCCACTGCCAGACATTCGTATGCTACACTACTTGCAGGCACAATACC
>JANWVW010000346.1 GCA_025056095.1 Bacteroidia bacterium | reverse complement strand
CTGTGCAGTTATGTCTTTACCTTGTTTAAGCTTGAAGTACAAGTACTTACAAGCTAAAACTTTGCATAAAGTAAAATAGAACAATTTTTTACGGTTGAGTTATGTGAGCTATGCAGGATAAACGTTACCCAGCGCAGGACATAGCTGATAGGGCGTTCCGCTCACAAAAAATGCCTTAACTCTTTGAAAATGAAAGGTTTGTATAAAAAAACGGCTGCAAGGATTTTAACCTTGCAGCTTCACAATTCCAAAGTGATTCAGTTAACGCTGACTACTATACCTTTCCGCGTGGAACTGAACCAAACGAGGGTCGCAGTTCCACAATGGTTCGATTAAGACTTAATAAGCTGTCCACATTCATCACGGACGGCTTAAATAAAGCGTCGCAGTTCCACAATGGTTCGATTAAGACCCCCTTCTGGGGCTGACGACACGATTAGCGTTGTCGGTTGGTCGCAGTTCCACAATGGTTCGATTAAGACAAGGATAACGGTGTGGAGGTGCCCTTAAGAAGGTACCTGAAGGGTCGCAGTTCCACAATGGTTCGATTAAGACAAACAATCAAGGACGGTTCCGTCCTTGCCGAAGAAAAGGAAGGGTCGCAGTTCCACAATGGTTCGATTAACACTTGGAGTGGAGATTATGTGTTGTACAAGATTGAGTCAAATGTTAGGGTCGCAGTTCCACAATGGTTCGATTAACACAATGTGGAAGGATGGATAAGAATTAAGTTGCCCAACGTGTTGTCGCAGTTCCACAATGGTTCGATTAAGACTGGGTATATAAGCGCAATCGAAAGAAAAAACAAAAAAGGCGAGTCGCAGTTCCACAATGGTTCGATTAAGACTAGACGCAGCTGCTTTCGGAACAAGAGAAGGGGATTGTCGCAGTTCCACAATGGTTCGATTAAGACCCTTCATAACTGAAGGGCTGAGTAAAACAGAGGTGGAAGTCGCAGTTCCACAATGGTTCGATTAAGACAAAACAAATTCTCACAAAGGCTGGACCAAGCGGTAGCTTTTTTGTCGCAGTTCCACAATGGTTCGATTAAGACCAAAGAAGTCGACGCCGCAAAGAGGCGGCTTCAGGAAATAATGTCGCAGTTCCACAATGGTTCGATTAAGACAATGATGAATCCTTGTCAGGGATAGCGTCGCTTGCTGCGTTGTCGCAGTTCCACAATGGTTCGATTTAGAACCACAAATAAAAATTGGTAGGCGCAAAAGCATCAACAGA
>JANWVW010000345.1 GCA_025056095.1 Bacteroidia bacterium | reverse complement strand
CGATCGAAGTCTGATGGCAGATATTTTTTTAAAAAAAATATTGCGTAGTTTGCAGCAATTGCATATTTTTGTGGTCAAAATTTGGGTGTGTTAATCGAACCATTGTGGAACTGCGACTTGCCGGCAAAACAAATACTTGCTTTCATTGTAAATGAGGTGTTAATCGAACCATTGTGGAACTGCGACTTTGCCGGTGAAGGAGGAAAACGCTTGGCAAACGTATTGTGTTAATCGAACCATTGTGGAACTGCGACTCTTTTTCAGAGACCACGCCGTCATTTGTAATATTTTTGGGTGTTAATCGAACCATTGTGGAACTGCGACTATGTCTTTGCTAGAAGATGGAGAGTCTGGGTAGACTTGTATGTGTTAATCGAACCATTGTGGAACTGCGACCATTTCTAGTGCGGAGTCGTGATCCGACAACCTCACTGTTAGGGTGTTAATCGAACCATTGTGGAACTGCGACTTTTTTTTGCCCCCTTTTTATCCCACGTACCCGTCGGGAGCGGTGTTAATCGAACCATTGTGGAACTGCGACCGCTGAGCTTTTCACCATCCTCTTTGGGCTGGACTTGTTGTGTTAATCGAACCATTGTGGAACTGCGACACACTGATCGAGTCGTCAGGACTTTCTGGGCTTACTTGCCGGTGTTAATCGAACCATTGTGGAACTGCGACTGCTGTGAGTTGCAAGGAGAAAATCCTTGCAGCTTTTGTTTTGGATAAATGTATTGTGTTTCGCATAAAAGAAAGTTCCACAAAGGTTGAAAGCTAATTTTTCGGGCGGGCGGTTGTGGGCGTTCCGCCCACAACCGCCCGCGCAAAAGATTAAAATCCAATCTCTGCCAAATTACTTTTTGTTTAGTTATGTAAAAAACTAGCAAAGTACATCAAAAATTATTGATTATCAATCAAGTTGTTCAAAAAAATCGACTAAAATACTACGAGTTTTGTAGTGTTTTGAGCGGTTTTGGTGGACATAGATGAAAAAACGTAGTCAAGATCTGTCCTGCAAGTATAAGAAAGCAGTTTTTAGTGTCAGACTTTTTGAATAAATGGGTATTTTTTTGAAGTGTTTGAAAGATTGGGCTAAGTTCACTTGCGTGAGGCATGCGAAGGGCGTGCGTCAGCACGGTGCGGAGCGAAGCGCAGCACCGAAGCGATAGCGTAGCCCGAAGCACGCCGACCTTGCCCACACAAGCGCAAGCGAAGTGTGGGCAAGGGCACGCCCAAAA
>JANWVW010000344.1 GCA_025056095.1 Bacteroidia bacterium | reverse complement strand
CGCAGCGAAGTACCGAAGCGTTAGCGCAGTGCGGAATGCCCCGACCCTTGCGTCAGCAAGGGGCACGCCCAAAAAATAAAATTATCTCACTTAGTGAAAGCAATACCAAAAGTGGCTCTAAAGTCATTATTTTTTCTGTTGGGAGCAACAACGCTTTCATACGAATTTTCAACAGAAGCACGTACACTCACTCGCTTTGAGAAAGGAATTTCAACAGTTACTACCCCATTCCAACGTAAATTTTTACGGTCTGTAATTGAAGGCTGAAAAAACGAAAGATGAGATATTTTTAATCTGTTCTTAAATACACTGTAATTACCCCTCAACCTTATAGATATACGCGCAGTTTGTATATCTTCTTTTGTAATAAAATCGGTTCTCTCATAGATGTACGCAATACTTGTGCTTAGCTCCGCTTTAGGATTATCTTTAATAAAACGTATTCCAATCCCAGCACCTATCAAATCTCGTAAGTGAATAGCTCTTAAATTGCTTTTTTCCGCTACACCAAATGCCAGTCCATAAATCCGCTTTTGATAAAAAACCGTAGAACTTATATCTGTGAAAAATTCTCTCTCTTGGACCTGCTTGTTAGTTTCCCCGTAAGTAAATGTAGGGTTTATGCTAAACCAAAATATTCCCTCTGAAAAAGATGCATTTGTTCTAAAGATAAAAACTTGTCTTTGTACATTTCCATCGCTGACTGTTCCATCAGCAGTAATTTTGAGATTAAATTTTTGTGGCTTAGCAGGAGTGGCTGCCTTTTTTTTAGCTTCTTCCATCGCTTTGAGGGTGGAGTCTACTATTCGTTTAGCTTTAAGATTTGCCAGTGAGTCAATTCTTTTTTCTTCGTTTATTTGTGCTTTGCCCATGCCAAAAATGAGAAAAATTATTGCAATTGAAGCAAGTGCTTTTTTCATTTTGCAAAATTACGCCTTTTGTCTTAGCTGTTGAAAAATTGAAGAACCTGTCTATCTAGGGAACACCACTATTGTTTAATGTTAATAAAGTACTTATGTAGCATAAGTTTTGAACCAAAAATACACTTCATTCTGCCTTTAAAAATGTTATGAAAAATAATAATCTTTTTTTGATACAGTGTTGACCTATAATTAAATAAATTAGAGTTTATGAACACAAATTTATTATATTTCCGCCGAATAATCAGCTTAATTTGTTAAGAATTTTCTAAATATATGAATTACAATGATATAAGAAAAAATGAAAAGAGTTTCAAGGCCCTGA
>JANWVW010000343.1 GCA_025056095.1 Bacteroidia bacterium | reverse complement strand
GTGCCCCGTCGCTGCGCTTCGGGTCGGCGTGCTACGGGCTGCGCTATTGCTTCGGTGCTTCGCTGCGCTTCGCACCGTGCTGACGCACGCCCTCCGCATGCCTCACGCAGCAGCGTTTAGATGTTTTACTTTTTTTTCATGCATACTCTTGTTTTACCTTGTTTAGTTTTGATTATCAACTACTTACAAGGTTAAAGTTTTTATCTTGTTTTAACTGCGCTCATTTTACCTTGTTTTGTGTTTATTTTCAAGCATATACAAGGTTAAGCCTTGAGTATACGGGTTTATTACTACTCTTTAACCCTGAACAATAAGATTTTACTTTATTTTCAATTGGTTTTGAAATAGTTGCAAGGTTAAAATTCAGTTTTATTTTTTATATATATTCATTTTCAAGTACTTACAAAATTAAGTTTTGAATAAGCGGAGTTAGTATACTTGCTGCTTGCGTGAGTTATGTGGAGGGTGCGTCAGCAGTGCGCGGCACCGGAGGGTATGCGTAGTGGGTAATGCCCCACTCCGAGCGTAAGCGAGGGACACGCCCAAAAAAGTAAAATTATTTTTATTTTTTAGACTTGACATAATATCAGTTGTTTGATCTTTTAGTTTTGTAATGAACTGAAAGCGTAGTAGGAGAGGGGGTTATATTTTAGTAACTTTGTAGCAAGGATAAAAAAAATCAGTGTAAGTAAGTTCACTTACACTGATTTTTTAATTTTTTTTGGGCACTTACCTACTTTCCCGCATAAGCAGTATCATTGGCGTGGAGGGGCTTAACGACTCTGTTCGGGATGGGAAGAGGTGAACACCCTCGCTATTGGCACCCTTAAAATCTTTTGACAAGTAAGATAAGAGAAGGATAGTACTTTTTGTAAGTGTTCAAGCCATTAGTACAACTCGGCTTTGGTATTACTACCTTTACACCTGTTGCCTATCTACGTAGTCGTCTTCTACGGCTTTGATGGATATCTCATCTTGTGGTGGGCTTCACGCTTAGATGCTTTCAGCGTTTATCCCGTCCGAACGTAGCTACTCAGCAGTGCCCTTGGCAGGACAACTGATACACCAGAGGTTCGTCCGTTTCGGTCCTCTCGTACTAAAAACGGCTCCACTCAAATATCCTGCGCCCACAACAGATAGGGACCGAACTGTCTCACGACGTTCTGAACCCAGCTCACGTGCCACTTTAATGGGCGAACAGCCCAACCCTTGGGACCTTCTCCAGCCCCAGGATGTGACGAGCCGA
>JANWVW010000342.1 GCA_025056095.1 Bacteroidia bacterium | reverse complement strand
GGTAAAAGTTTATGGTTATCCGTTTTAGAACATTATTATGACATTAACCGAGCTAATAAATTTGAGTATCTTTTTGGTAAGTATTACATTGGTAAAAATCCCACCCCCTTACGCAACCAATACAGAATTTTACGCTTTGATTTTAGCGGAATAGATACCAGTAACAAAGAAAGAGCAAAAAGAGGATTTAATTTCTCTGTGCAAGGCAGTATAGACAACTTTTTTGACAGATATCCTGATGCATACAGTACAGAAAAACAGCATAGTATTCGTTCGGCTGTGGATGCAGAGGAGAAAATGACTTTATTTTTTCAGCGTTATGATAAAAAAGTACCTATTTACATTCTTTTTGATGAATACGACCATTTTACGAATGATATTCTCTACCGCAGTTTGAACGAATTTGTAGATAGTGTATCTAAACAAGGATATATTCGCAAGTTTTATGAGGTTATCAAAAGTAGTACGCAGCAAGGCGTAGTGGATAGGGTATTTATCACAGGCGTATCCCCTTTAACCTTGGATGCGCTAACTAGTGGCTTTAACATCCTTTCTGACCTTACTCACAGCCTTGAATTTGAAACCATGCTCGGCTTTACCGAAAATGAAGTACAAGACCTAATTGCTCTGACCGTACAAGATACAACCCAACAAAATATAATCCTTCAAGAAATGAAAGAATGGTACAATGGATATAGATTTTGTGAGGGTTCTACCGAGCATATCTATAACTCCGACATGGTTCTGTACTACTTGAAAGAATTTCAAAAATTACAAACTCCACCTAAAAACCTATTAGACACTAATATTGCTCCTGATTATGGCAAATTAAGACAAATGTTTCAAGTAGTCAATTTGAATAAAAATCAAGAAGTGTTAGAAAAGGTGTTACAAAACGGCTATGTGGATGCTGAACTGATTACTTTATTTAACTTTGAAAAAGGTTTTACTCAAACTGACTTTGTTAATTTTTTAGCTTACCTTGGTAACTTAACCATCGGAGGGATAGATGAAATTACAGGTAGAGTTCATTTCAAAATACCGAACAAAGTAATTGCGGAACTATATTGGAAATACTATGCTGATACGTTAAACCAAATTCCTGAACTACAAGCCCAAAGCGAAGCAATAGACCAAGCCGTGATAAAAATGGCAAAACAGGGAGATTATCAAGATTTTTTTGATTTGCTTGGAAAAGTGTTGCAAACGCTGTCTAATCGGGATTTTAGTAAGTTTAATGAGAAGTA
>JANWVW010000341.1 GCA_025056095.1 Bacteroidia bacterium | reverse complement strand
TGTACCAGTAAGAAGTATAATCGGTAAATAGTTCTACGTCCACTTTTTGATTACCTTCTGTTATTATTTGTAGAATAGGGTACTTAAAATACACACTTCTACTTCTGTAATCAATAGCAGGACTCGTGTTCAAAGGCATGACATAATCCACAAATATATTTTTTATTTTTTCATCTTTTGACAAGATAATCTCTTGTTTCTGATAGCGATTTAGCCACTGTAATAGTGATTTTTTATGTTCGTAAGAAATTTTTTCAGGCGTAATAGTCAGTTCTTTTTGATTACCTGATGTCTTTTCATAAGTAAAGACTCCTAAACCTACAATAGATGCTACAACTATTATAACGACAAAAACTATTACCGCAACTTGCTTTGTGCTTGAAGCAACCGCTATACCCAAAATGATTACAACCACTCCAATCAAAAATGAAATAACAATATCTCCTAAACTAATCCCCTCTGATTTTTTAGTAATTTTTATCTTTTCTCCATTTTTCTCAAATGTAAAACCTTGAGGTAGAAAATAGTGAGAAGTCTTAACGAAATTTGTCAAAGGTTTATTGAGCTGGGGTAACTCGCTGCTTGATACGTTTTTTAATAGGACTTTTTCCACTTTATCTGTTGCAAGCACTAATTTGAACATTGTATCACAGCTATAATCGTAAGAACGCATAGGTTTAGAACAGTATAATGCGTCTATGAAAAATGATAATTGAAACTTCAACGGTAAGCTTATCTTCTCGTGATATAGGATACCTAGAGGATAGTTTGCAATTTCTACTTGATGAGGATAAATTTTAATCTTTTTGACCATGTAGCACTCTTGTACTAATCTAAATATGAAAACCGTTTCTAAAAACACGAATACGGCTAAAATGATACGTTTTTTCAATGTAGGCTTTTCTCTGTATCTCAAATTGATAAGTGCGCAGATGCCCAAACCTATTATACTTAATGCAGCATGCCATACAATAGTATAAGTATCGCCTTTATTGGTAACGTATGTAATGCTTTGAGGCTCTGGCAGGAAGTAAGTTTTATATTCTTTAATAAGTGCCACATATAAAGTGCTTGAAATCCATATAATTAAGTAGGACCAGAAGAGATATTTTAAGAGGTTAGGTGGTTTAGTTTCCATAAGCAAATATATGGTTTTTCGTGGAACCGTAGTTAAAAAAGCAAAACGGTGAATTTTTAGGTGAAAGTGATAAATTTAATTGTTTTATTTTGGGCGTGCCCCTTGCTGACGCAAGGGTCGGGGCATTCCGCACTACGCTTCGCTTCGGTGCTTCGCTA
>JANWVW010000340.1 GCA_025056095.1 Bacteroidia bacterium | reverse complement strand
TCCTCTTGCAATAAATCCGATAAAAGTAACTTGGCAATTTTGTTGTCTTCCATCAGATACTTGAATACAACGTCATACGCAGGGTTGGCAATTTTTATCATGGTACAAAAATAAACAGAAGAGCTTAATTTTAGTTTATAGCGACGTTTTACCTTGTTTTAATTTGATTATGAGGCATGTAAAAGGTTAAACTTTGGATAAATGTATTTAGTGTATTTTTTCTGCGCGAGCATGCGAAGGGCGTGCGTCAGCACGGTGCGTAGCGAAGCGAAGCACCGAAGCGTGAGCGTAGCCCGCCGACCCTGCACGCATGAGCGCTAGCGAAACGCCGTGCAGGGAACGCCCATAACCCAGATAATTATTAAAACTCCTTAAAAACAAATACTCTCCAATGGACTGCTGAACTGCTCAATCGCTGATGAACTTATGTGTGCATAGATTTCAGTGGTTTTAAGGTTTTTGTGTTCTAAAAGATTTTGGATAATTTTTATTTTTTCCTTCTTATGTGGTCTGTGGGTTAATAAAGGCTTCAGTCTGTTTTACAGTAATTTATTCAGGATTGTTATCTGGAAATGCCCTTAAAAACTGTATCAGTGCATTCTTACAGGTCTTTACAGTTCTGAACGCATACCGCTTTACAGTAAGCAATTGCGTAAGATCTCCTATTATAGCAGTATTGTCATAATGTGGCATAATATCGTAATATTTTATGAGGATTGACGCCACAAGTGTATAAAATTCAAATCAATTTTGTAATATTGCAGCAAAAAAAAACGTTACCTGCCACTTTAAACAAACAACGACATAACAAGAATGAACCATAAAGAGATACCTGAAAAAGCAATAGAAAGTGTTGCTAAACTCATAAACGATATTGTTAATTTACCTTCCAAAGTTTTTTCTATTAAAACTATTCAAGGTGAAACAGAAACACCCCACTATTTTGAAATTATACCATTCTCGGAAATAGATAATTCTGAACGTAATTTTTATGCTGTTGACGGTAGCTATAACTTTCAAGAGTTTTACAATGGAATTTGCATTGGTATTTATACAGCAGGTTATATATGTTATTACAAGGGTAAGCAGGTAAAACTCAACAGCGAAGATAACCCTATAATAAGCGGAAAAAGCTATTCGCCAAAAAACATAATGATAACAAATGATAAAGATAAGGAAGCTATTTTCGATGAGTTGTTTAGCTTAGAATCTGTTAAGAATTTTCTTTCATTTCTAGGTAATCCAACTGATTTATGGGCATTTGCGAGTGATTTTGAAAGTTTGAAAGCCATAACTTGCGAAAATA
>JANWVW010000339.1 GCA_025056095.1 Bacteroidia bacterium | reverse complement strand
AAGTGAATACACCTTACTTTTTAATTTTCAACTATGAAAAAGTTCATTAAATCTATCGTTTTTGCCGCAGCTATGCTGCTGAGCGTAAGTGTGTGGGCAGGCAACCCTGAAAATGTCCCCATGTGCAACAATGTACAAAATGTAATTACCGCAGAACCTTTGACAGCACCCGAAGTAAAAGATGTGCAGCAAGTGCCTTGTGTAATATACTTAAACATTTGTGGTAAATACGTTCAACTACCTGCTGTATTTCTTTCTGGTTGCGATGAGTTTACCATAGCGATTCAAACACTTATAGACAATCACGCAAATTGTTAAAAAGTTTAACTTTACCACAGTACTGTGCTGTGGTAAAGTTTTTTCAAACATATTGAGTCTATTTTATTTTTAATAGGATTCTGAAAACTAAAAATTTGATTTTGAGTATTTTATGTTATCTCTTTTTGTGTTATTATTTATTAGATTTAATATAAATCAAGAGCAACTACATCTATGAAAAAAATTTTGATTTTATTGTTTGGGCTATTCTTAGGAACATACCTTGTAGCACAAAATTTATCTGGACTTATAAGGTATAATTTTACTTTTCCCGCTCCCGCAGAACTTCGTACGTTTCCTGCCTATTTGTATTTTAACACCGAAAAATCTTTATTTGATTACGATAAATTAGTATATATGCGAAAAGAAGACTCTATGGAAGTAAACGCCTCTGTTACAGGAGATAAACCCACCAAGAGAAAACGAGACACTTATGGACAAATGTATTTGACAGATAAAAAAACAAGTATAATTTATTTCAGGGAATTTATTTATGGCAAGCCCTACATAAGTCAGGAGAAAATTCCTGTTATACCTTGGCAGCTTAAAAATGAAGTAAAAACGATTTTAGGATTCAGTTGCAAAAATGCCACTGCTGAGTTTAGAGGGAGAAAATACATAGTTTGGTACACCCCTGCTATTCCTGCGAGTGTAGGTCCTTGGAAATTGCAGGGGTTGCCTGGTGCTATTCTGGAAGCTAAGAGTGAAGATGGCGAGGTAAGTTTTGAAGCAGAAAGCATTCGTATTCCCGCAGATGTTCAAAAAGAACTAAGTATCTCAGAAATTCCTGACGGGAAAATGGTATCTTACCCTGATGAGTACCGTAAAGCCATGAAAACAGAATATGAAAAAGAATCAGAGAAAACCAACGCACTCATAATGAATATCATTGAAATAGGCAAAAAAGAAGGTAAAATTCCAAATGACGCAAAATTTGGCAAAGCAAAATTATTTGAAATGTTCACCATTGAAAAATACGAATAAATTCATTTAATTTTACAGAATGCG
>JANWVW010000338.1 GCA_025056095.1 Bacteroidia bacterium | reverse complement strand
ACGATTAAAACCTTCTTGGCTATTTCTTTTGCTATCTCAGGGTTTTCATTTCAATTCCACAATGGTACGATTAAAACGCGCAGCAGATATCAACATCGACTTGCCACGACACATTTCAATTCCACAATGGTACGATTAAAACTGTGTATAAAACTAAGTAAACTGTTTCGTTTCGAAGAATTTCAATTCCACAATGGTACGATTAAAACTGGCAATGTTGGGACGGGTCAAGCGCCGCCTTGTTATTTCAATTCCACAATGGTACGATTAAAACGCGTTTTTGTACGCATATTGGCAAGAAGGCAGCACAATTTCAATTCCACAATGGTACGATTAAAACTATTGCAAGGTTTCAGGCAACACTTGTTTAGCAAAGAATTTCAATTCCACAATGGTACGATTAAAACCAAAGGGCTTTGTGCAAGTGCTTAACAGCATGATTAAATTTCAATTCCACAATGGTACGATTAAAACATGCAATAGCCTTTGTTTTAACTCGCAGCACTGCTAATTTCAATTCCACAATGGTACGATTAAAACTTTATCGCAACTTCTATCAACGCGGTACCAATAAATTTCAATTCCACAATGGTACGATTAAAACTAAACCCCAATAGTGCAACCTTTGGGCAACAATCATATTTCAATTCCACAATGGTACGATTAAAACAGTTGCGCAATGCTTATGACAAAATAGCACAGCAACAATTTCAATTCCACAATGGTACGATTAAAACACAGTTACGCTACAAAATAAATACTATACGTCTCAATTTCAATTCCACAATGGTACGATTAAAACACAAATTGGTTGAAACCGTATCCAATTTAGAGCATATTTCAATTCCACAATGGTACGATTAAAACTCATTGCGTGCAAGGGATATCTTTTTCCTTGCCTCGTATTTCAATTCCACAATGGTACGATTAAAACAAGGGGCGCGGGGCGCAGGGGGCAGGCGCAGCTTAATTTCAATTCCACGATGGTACGATTAAAACAGTTGGGGGATTTTGCAGCGGCAACGGGCAAGGACAATTTCAATTCCACAATGGTACGATTAAAACCTTGTGTACGCTCCGCCTCCCGCAAATCTTTTGCATAAATTTCAATTCCACAATGGTACGATTAAAACTATATATATATATTAATAGTATATCTTTGCAAAATATTTCAATTCCACAATGGTACGATTAAAACTGCTGGCTAATGTACGACCATAACTAAGGTATTAAGATTTCAATTCCACAATGGTACGATTAAAACAAAGAAGCTGATGAAATTGCCAATATTATTATTTAATTTCAATTCCACAATGGTACGATTAAAACTTGGTTATGTGAATGCTATT
>JANWVW010000337.1 GCA_025056095.1 Bacteroidia bacterium | reverse complement strand
AATAAGAAGTCAGGGCCTTGAAACTCTTTTCATTTTTTCTTATATCATTGTAATTCATATATTTAGAAAATTCTTAAGAAATTAAGCTGATTATTCGGCGGAAATATAATAAATTTGTGTTCATAAACTCTATTATACAAAACAAAAAAGCATATCAATTACTTGATATGCTTTTTGATTAAGAAACACTTAACTAATAACTATTTGTTGTTTTTAGCTAACTCTTCTTTGGTAGCAGGAACAGACACATTAGGAACTTTAACTTCATAATCAGACTCAGGGGTACGAGGCACTTCTTTGACTTCTAGTTTATTCTTAGATACAGGCAAGGGGGCAGGTACAAAACGCTCTGCAGAGTATTTTGCTATGGTACCATCAGGGTTAACCTCATCGGCGCGGTTGGCAGTTACCATCCAAGTGAAAGGCACATTTGAAGTACCTCCGTTGAGCTCAATTACGTCAAAGCCGTATTGAGTCTTGTTAGTTACATATACGCCTTTGCAATCCCCTTCTAATTGAATAAATACACGCAAAGGATGCTCTTGATTAACCACAATGTTTTTAGCAAAAATAGGGTCAAGAGTAATGTGCGCACGACCATTTACCAATTGTCCTGTACCATAGTCTTGGAAAAAGTTTTCGGGTGCTTCGGGAGCAGACATAGTTACCAATTTGCCATTTACGTCAGGTACAATAGTATTTACTGTTCCAGGACCTATGATTTTTCTTAAAGTAGCGGTATTATCTCTTACTGCTACATAAGCCCAAGTCTGAGGAGTGTAAGTGGGTGCTCCGTTCTGCACTTCAAAATATCCCCCTGCAGAAGCGCTAGTACCGTTTGCGCCGTTATTATTTAAAGGATCAGTATTTACTGTGGTAGTTGCAAAGCCCATTACACCGTAGTACTGTCCTACTCCTACTACTCCTGCACCTGTGGTAGGAATATAAATAGTAGTTGTAGAGTTATTTCCTACTCCTACGACTCCTACGCCTTGTCCTGCTGCAGCAGTGGAAGTACCCAGTGCATACAGACCTACTATCGTACCTGCTGCAGCCGCACCGCTACCAACGGTTAAAAAGCTTCCTCCTAAGTTATTCCCGCTAAAAAGCCCTCCTGTACCACTGGCATGTGTATTAACACCTCTCACTGCTAAACCCGTAGCAGATGCCGTTTGCCCATATACACCAGTAGCGGCTCCTGAAGTAGCTGTGGCAAGGCCAACTACCCCAATTCCACCCGCATTTGAATTCGTAACACCATATACCCCGTAGGCTGAACCGCTTGTACTAAAGGCTCTACCGAAGGTACCCACAGTCAAAGCTGTTCCTGCGGCACCTGTGGCTTGCCCGTATACTC
>JANWVW010000336.1 GCA_025056095.1 Bacteroidia bacterium | reverse complement strand
CTCTTCTACGGATATTAGAAGATTTCTTGCATTTGTTTTAATCGTACCATTGTGGAATTGAAATAGAACTGATTGCCGAAAACAAGTTACACAGCAAGATAGTTTTAATCGTACCATTGTGGAATTGAAATAAGACGGGTATTTACCCGTTGCGGTACCCAAGTACAGTTTTAATCGTACCATTGTGGAATTGAAATATAGCCGTTCGGCTTCTGGGTCATACGTTACACCATGTTTTAATCGTACCATTGTGGAATTGAAATCAACGCGGCAATCATCGCAGCAGTACAGTTGCTTAGTTTTAATCGTACCATTGTGGAATTGAAATACAAATGCTATTTTGCAAGACGGTAATAGTTTTGGTAGTTTTAATCGTACCATTGTGGAATTGAAATGGTACGAGCATACTTGGCGCATCAAACGCCCAACCTGTTTTAATCGTACCATTGTGGAATTGAAATAAAGTAGTATTTGCATTGGTTGCAGGCGGCAACGCTGTTTTAATCGTACCATTGTGGAATTGAAATTGCATTGCAAGGTGTAAGGTAAAGTAAGTTTACAAATGTTTTAATCGTACCATTGTGGAATTGAAATGTTATACAAGCTATTAGCGACTTAGGCACTGGATTGTTTTAATCGTACCATTGTGGAATTGAAATAATAATATCATCTGTTACTAAACCGGTTTGATACAAAGTTTTAATCGTACCATTGTGGAATTGAAATCTAATTCGATTGCCTCTTGCTTAGAGGTAACTATCCGTTTTAATCGTACCATTGTGGAATTGAAATCTTTCTTAGATACTATACCCCGGATTTCTATGTCGCGTTTTAATCGTACCATTGTGGAATTGAAATCGCAATACAGACAAAATTGTTGCTTACTCAATTCGCGTTTTAATCGTACCATTGTGGAATTGAAATTTTGAATTAAATCAAGAGGATGGGACGCTGACAGGTTTTAATCGTACCATTGTGGAATTGAAATGTGTTTGGAAGTATGATATTTGGCGAGTGGCTCGAGTTTTAATCGTACCATTGTGGAATTGAAATACTTGATTTACAGCCATCTATCATTACAGCCAATAGGTTTTAATCGTACCATTGTGGAATTGAAATTTCCTTAGAGCGATGCATCACTGAAACCGGGGCAAAGGTTTTAATCGTACCATTGTGGAATTGAAATAAGGTCGTTTTTAGTGTAGTGCGCATCTTTTCAAAGTTTTAATCGTACCATTGTGGAATTGAAATATTGTCTGTTGGGTTACAAGTGGCTATTATTTTTCTGTTTTAATCGTACCATTGTGGAATTGAAATGTGTCCCAAATGTATTACCATGTTGCAGTATAAAGGTTTTAATCG
>JANWVW010000335.1 GCA_025056095.1 Bacteroidia bacterium | reverse complement strand
CGATTAAAACGGGTATGGGGATTATAAAGATATTTTGTTAAACGCAATTTCAATTCCACAATGGTACGATTAAAACTGTAAGTACAAGCGCTCTGTTTCTTTGAATTGTTCATATTTCAATTCCACAATGGTACGATTAAAACCCAGACAGATGGCGGATTTTCGCCGTGAAACTTTTCATTTCAATTCCACAATGGTACGATTAAAACCGTAGCTGGCAAGGGGAGGGATATTTGCCTTAGCAAATTTCAATTCCACAATGGTACGATTAAAACTCTTCTGCCTTTAAACCCTTGTTGCGTACCTCTTCTATTTCAATTCCACAATGGTACGATTAAAACAGGAGTTTCTTGCACAGTTGTTGTGCCGTCTTCATATTTCAATTCCACAATGGTACGATTAAAACATTAGTTAAAGAACTATACAACCCAGATTTAAAGATTTCAATTCCACAATGGTACGATTAAAACTTAGTAATTTGAACGGCAATACCAATCCCTTCATGAATTTCAATTCCACAATGGTACGATTAAAACTGCGTAATACCAATCTTTGCGGCTTTCGTTGCGCTATTTCAATTCCACAATGGTACGATTAAAACACTACTTGGGTACCAAGCCATTTAATCTTAAATCAATTTCAATTCCACAATGGTACGATTAAAACTTGCAAGCGCACCAGCTTCACTCCGCTCAAACTCTTATTTCAATTCCACAATGGTACGATTAAAACATTGCTGCGATGATAGAAGATACAGAAAACATTAACAATTTCAATTCCACAATGGTACGATTAAAACGCGAACAACGGCAAACGAACATTTTTGCCGTACCATTTCAATTCCACAATGGTACGATTAAAACCTTCAATTGGCGTCCAGTTAAGAGGAGTAGAATCAATTTCAATTCCACAATGGTACGATTAAAACTGGTGACAGTATAAATATAACTGCGTCTATCATATTTCAATTCCACAATGGTACGATTAAAACTAACATAGAATTTGCTGATGATTTACGTCTTACAATTTCAATTCCACAATGGTACGATTAAAACCATCAAATACAACCCCCAATATCAACCGCTGTCTACTATTTCAATTCCACAATGGTACGATTAAAACTAATGAAGAGCGCAAGCGGGCTGCTGAAAACGAGCATTTCAATTCCACAATGGTACGATTAAAACTTAGAAGCAAGATTCACTACTAAACTGCAAGATATATTTCAATTCCACAATGGTACGATTAAAACCCGATGGATTGGTAAAATACACTTTGCGCAAACAGATTTCAATTCCACAATGGTACGATTAAAACCCGTTCAAAAGTAAGTAATCGATTACAAAAACGCAAATTTTGGGTA
>JANWVW010000334.1 GCA_025056095.1 Bacteroidia bacterium | reverse complement strand
GAGAAATGAATTTTTTAGAGATCCCTTGCGTGAGGCATGCGGAGGGCGTGCGTTAGCACGGTGCGAAGCGCAGCGAAGCACCGAAGCGATAGCGTAGCCCGTAGCACGCCGACCCTGCACGCATGAACGAAGTGAAACGCTGTGCAGGGACACGCCCATGATAAATCTGCATGAATTCTGGTATATCTTTGTGTCAAAAATAGTATTCTAACAGTCAGTTATTTGTTAGGCTGTACTCAAATCAGAATTACAAAAGTTTGTGCTTTTTCATAAAGGCTTTATCAATACTTAAATTTTGCTGTATCTGCTGTAACGTTATGCCATTGTTTAACATGAACTGTATCAGTTTGACTTTTTCCTGTTCCATGTATTCTGAGCGGTGTTTTTCCTGCTTTAATTCCTGTTCCAATTTTTGTTTCCGCTCTTCTGTCAGTTTAAAGATCTCTGCAATGCTGTCCTCTATGTTCATGCTTCTCCGTATATTCTCTGATGACGCCGCTTCTGATAACCGCTGTATTACTTCCCTGTACTTTACGGGATAATCTTCTTCATTGATGGTGATTTCCTGTAAGAACTCGGTTTCATCAAACAGAGATAAAATCAACTCTAATTCATTTCTCCGCACTTTCTTTAACATAGGTATCTGTACAATAACGGAGTCATGCGTAATCAAATCAATAAATTCATCTTCTACATCAATCTCCTCTTTAGTAATGACATCAATAATTTTTCTGCGTAAGTGCAGAATGGGACACGTAGGCGTTTCCTCCACATCATAACTTACAAAATGTATCATGATAAAAGGCAGTAATTCAAATTCACTTTTTTCAGTTCTTGCAATTTTTTTCCTCATCCCCTGATTTTTGACGGGACGGGGTCTTAACGGCAGTATTTCCTTAGGGGACTTGGATTTCTGCACTTTTGCCAGCATGGTTTTTTCTCTACCTTTTGCAGTTTTTATTTTGACCTCAAAGTCCATACGAAAGACCATTACAGTCATAATATCAAAAATATGTTCCTGCGGTCTGATTACTATTTCTATAATTTCTTCCTGCATTAAATCGGACAGGAGGAGTTTGGCAACGTTGGTATCCTCCATCAGATACTTGAATACTACATTATAGGCAGGATTGGCAATTGTTATCATACTACAAAAATAGTAAAAATGTGTGTTGGGAAAGTTAAATATATTTGTTTGTGAATAGCGAGTTTATTTTTGGTACAGAACTGCGTTTTCAATAAGAGCGTATAGAGTGAGGCATGCGGAGGGTGCATCAGCAGTGCGAAGCCCCCACTCATATTAAGTCTATTTTATTTTTACAAAAATGAAACTGTCATTTTTTGGGCGTGTCCCTGCGCTGCGCTTGGGTCGGCGTGCTACGGGCTACGCTTTCGCTTCGGTGCTTCGCTGCGCTCCGCACTGGGCTAACGCCCACCCTCC
>JANWVW010000333.1 GCA_025056095.1 Bacteroidia bacterium | reverse complement strand
CTCGTCTAATTTGATATCAACACTGTTTTGATTGGATAACGTACCACTTTTTATCACTTTACCTGACATGTCTATTATACTCCAGGTAGCAAAACTTGTTTCTGGGTTTGTAGAATAAAAATAAACCTGCGTGCTACTTTCCTTTTTACTTAAAAAATTAGGATATACGATAAACGCCGTTTCAGAAATAAATTCGGGGATTTCTATTGTTTTTGTAAGTATTTGATTGCCATCTTTGTCTCGGTATTTTACCTTATAGTAAAGCTTTGAACTGGGAGCACTTCTATCTATCCATTCATGAAAGGGATCTGCAGGTTGTAGAATAGGTATATTTGCAATTTCTTCAAAAGTATTCCCATCAGTGGAACGTAAAATAATAAAATGACCTGGATGAGTAGGTCTGTTCATTACCCATTTAAGATTGACATGGTTAAGTCTGTTTATACGAGAGCCGCTGAAAGCGACCCAATCTAAAGGTAAAGGTATTCCGCACATACAAGGGCTTTGGGCATTATTAAATATGTCTGTACCAGTTAGAGGGTAGTTGGAGATTTTGAGCACTGATATATCCCCTGAGGAAGCTTCCCATTGTCCTGTGACGTGGTCATCTACAAAAAAATAGATTAAATTAGAGGCATTAGGAAGTCCCATTTGAGAGTTATCTAAAAAAGTGTATAAAGACGATGTGGAACCACCATAATACAAGTGATAGTTAGCGTTTGCCCCTGGTTCTCTAACTATTGCTGCATATACCCATACACCAGGATTAAACACTGCAATAGAAGACGTACCTGAACAATAAAATTGATAGTAACCCCAGTAATTGTATACACCGCAGTCACTTCCTAAATTTTTATAGTCTATAATTTTTCTCCAGCTGTTTGTATTATCAAACCTCATATAAAGTTCAATAGTATGTCCATCACTTGCGTTGACAAAATTACCCGCACTCGCGTTGTTAAAATAAAATCCTCCATTAAAATTGAAGTGGTAGTAAGTGATTGTACTTCCGCACACCACATCGCTTGTAAAGTATCCTCCCGCAGGAGCTTGAATCAAAGTAGGTCCGCTACCTGACTGCTCATTAAAGTTGTTTTGAAAGCAGTAAACAAGTGTTGTCCCTTGAGAATAAACAACACAAGCACTAAGCAAGAATAAAATGACGGATGATACTTTTTTCATAAGGATTACTTTTTTTTATTTTGCAATAATACGAAAAAACCAACAAATCACAAAAATTTTTTATTATACTTATTACGTAAAGGGTAATCTTGAAGGATTAAGTTTTATATTTTTATATAAGGTCTAAAAAATAACTTTACTTTTTTACTTTTTTGGGCGTGCCCCCTTGCTGCGCAAGGGTCGGGGCATTCCGCACTACGCTTCGCTTCGGTGCTTCGCTAACGCTCCGCACTGCCAATCGGCATGCTCCAAGGCCCGCACGCGG
>JANWVW010000332.1 GCA_025056095.1 Bacteroidia bacterium | reverse complement strand
GCAGTACGAAGCGCAGCGAAGTACCGAAGCGAAGCGTAGTGCGGAATGCCCCGACCCTTGCGCAGCAAGGGGCACGCACTAAAAAGTAAAAAACATCTATCTTTTTAGCTTAATTTTTCATATCTTTGAAAGATGAAATTAGCTATTTGTTGTATTCTAACTTTTTTGCTCTCATTTAGTTTTGCCCAAACTTGGCAAAGTGCGTACGATAGTTGTGTGAAATATCAAGATAAACATCAATACAAGGAAGCCATAGAATGGGGCGATAAAGCATTAGAATTATATGAAAAGCAAGTGGCTATAAAAGATACGAGTTACAGCAATATTTTAAATAGACAGTTTGAAAACTGTTACTATGGAAGTTTATACAAAAAAGGTGAGTTTTATGCCAAAAAAGACAGCGTTTGGACAAAAGAAAAAAATATAGTAAGATACAGCAACTCTTGTAACAATTTGGCTTTATTATACCAAGCTCAAGGCAAATATGCTGAGGCTGAACTGTTACACAAAGAAGCTAAAGAAATTCGCGCCAAAGTGTTGGGGAAAGAACACCTTGATTATGCTAATTCTTGTAATAATTTAGCTCTTTTGTACCAAGTTCAAGGCAAATATGCTGAAGCTGAACCATTATTCAAAGAAGCTAAAGAGACTCGTGTTAAAATACTGGGAAAAGAACATCCTGATTATGCTAATTCTTGTAATAGTTTGGCTATGTTATACCAATATCAAGGCAAATATGTTGAGGCTAATCTGTTATTCAAAGAAGCGAGAGATATTTATGCAAGAGTACTGGGAAAAGAACATCCTGATTATGCTAGTTCTTGTAATAATTTAGCTCTTTTATACCAAGTTCAAGGCAAATACGCTGATGCTGAATTGCTATTCAAAGAAGCCAAAGAGATTTGTGCCAAAACGCTAGGAAAAGAAAATCAATATTATGCTTTTCCTTGTAACAATTTGGCTCTTTTGTATCGAATTCAAGGCAAATATGTTGAGGCTGAACTGTTATTCAAAGAAGCCAAAGAGATTTGGTCAAAAGTGCTGGGAAAAGAACACCCAAATTATGCTACCTCTTGTAACAATTTAGCTCTTTTGTATCAAATTCAAGGCAAATATGTTGAGGCTGAACTGTTATTCAAAGAAGCCAAAGAAATTTATGCTAAAGGGCTGGGAAAGGAACACACAGATTATGCTGCTTCTTGTAACAATTTAGCTTTATTATACCAACCTCAAGGCAAATATGCTGAAGCTGAGCTGCTGTTCAAAGAAGCGAAAGAGATTCGTGCCAAAGTGCTGGGAAAAGAACACCCAAGTTATGCTTTATCTTGTAACAATTTGGCTGCATTATACCGAATTCAAGGCAAATATGCTGAAGCTGAGCTGCTGTTCAAAGAAGCGAAAGAGATTCGTGCCAAAGTGCTGGGAAAAGAACACCCAAGTTATGCTTTATCTTGTAACAATTTGGCTGCATTATACCGAATTCAAGGCAAATATGCTGAAGCTGAGCTGCTGTTCAAAGAAGCGAAAGAGATTCGTGCCAAAGTGCTGGGAAAAGAAC
>JANWVW010000331.1 GCA_025056095.1 Bacteroidia bacterium | reverse complement strand
TCGTCTATCAATAAATAAATGGGAATTTTATCATCTATGTAAAAAGCAAAAAACTGGCTCAACATCTTTTCAGGACTATCGTGAGCATAAATCTGTTGTAATTCAGACTCGCTAAATTTGCCGTAGAGCTTTTGAAAAATCTGTATGGATTCCCTGACTTTACTCAAAAAACCTGAAAAACTGCTTTGTAAAGTAGTAGTATTGATTCCACTAAAATTAAAAAACAAAATCCGATAACCATTTGCCAGAGGTGTAGGATTTTGTCCAATGTAGTATTTACCGAAAAGTTTTTGGAAATCTGCTTTTCGATTGATGTCATAATAATGCTCCAACAACGACACAAACAAACTCTTGCCAAACCGACGAGGACGAAGATATACTACTCGTTTTTCTTTCTTCTTTTCCAAAAGCTCTATGTACGAAGTCTTATCTACATACACAAAATCTTCCCTGACAATCTCGGCAAAGTTACTCACGCCGTATGGAAAAAATACCTGCTGACTCATAGACTTTAGGTTATTTTAACTTCTTGTGCGAAAATTTTATCTTTCACCACCACCACTGCCCACAGATGTAACATCTCTTTGCCTTGAAGGCTTTCATCTTTCTGATAATACCCCAACACCTGATTTTTTGCCTCCTGCAAGGTCTCTGAAAGTAAATGTTCTTCTTCTTTTTTCAAGTATTTCAATTCTATCAAAAACTCGTGATGTTTGAAGGGATTATTGGGACGAACCAACAGACGCAAATCCATATACCCACCCCCCCTGATTTCTTGCTCACTGCGAACATCAAAAATATTTGATTGAACCAAATACGCCATTATCGCCATTTTCACCTGCTTTTCGTCAAAACGAATAAAATCGCGGTTAGATAAGTTCTGTAACAATTTTTCTATCAAAACAAAAAAATCACTTGTATTACCACTTAATGCCATTTCGGCTACTGCTTTTTGTACATCATTCGGAAAATATTGCAAATGTGCATATTGAGCCAATAATTCTGCATAAAACTGCCAATACAATTCCGCTATGACCTTATTAGGTATCTTGAAGGCTATTGTGCCATTAGGATAGGCTTGCTGAATAGTCAAATTGCCTAAATAGAACAGAAAATTGATGAACTCTTTCTCTCCAAACTCCTTTTCAAAACTAAATTGATAAATCTGCTCACTGACTACTGCCCCTTTTTCCAAGACTTCTTGCAAAACTTGCACATTCGCTTGCCAATTAGCCACTCGGAACATCGCTTTCAGTTTCCCATAATCAGGCATAATGTTGGGGTCAAGCATTTGCAAAGGATATTGCTGACTACGACTAAACTGGTCTAAAAAATATAACACCATATCCGAGTTGTAAATACTCTCCCTACTCAATGGGTAAAACTTGTAGCCATTGTAATAATCTTGTAGGTCTTGCAGGATTTTTCGCTTTTTGCGTCTATTTTTCAAAACTAAATTCAACAGATTTTCCACCTCTTTTGCTGAAAAACCTAGCATTCCCTCAAATTCTTGGTTATGAGTCAGATGTTTGACGATATTAAACCCACTCGTCAAGCTATCCAACGTA
>JANWVW010000330.1 GCA_025056095.1 Bacteroidia bacterium | reverse complement strand
ATTACTATGTAGCTACTGCATCGGGTGGGGTATGGCGCACTACCAACGGTGGAGCAAGTTACGAACCTATTTTTGACCAACAAGGAAGTTATTCTATTGGATGCATAGCTTTAGCGCCGAGCAATCCGAATATCGTTTGGGTAGGTACAGGTGAAAATCACAACCAACGTAGCGTAGGCTACGGCGATGGTGTATATAAATCCGAAGATGGTGGCAATACATGGACAAACATGGGCTTAAAAAACAGTGAGCATATTGCAAAAATCATTATTCACCCTAAAAATCCCGATATTGTTTTTGTGGCAGCTTATGGTCCATTGTGGAGTGCAGGGGGCGAAAGAGGCGTATACAAAACCACAGATGGGGGCAAAACTTGGAAGCAAGTACTACATATTTCTGAAAACACAGGAGTATCCGACTTAGCAATGGACCCAAGCAATCCCGACGTACTCTATGCATGCGCACATCAACGTAGAAGACACGTTTTTACTTTAATTGACGGCGGTCCTGAAAGTGCTTTGTACAAAACTAAAAACGGCGGAGAAACTTGGGAAAAATTGACTAACGGCTTACCCACAGGGGATATAGGCAGAATTGCCATAGCAGTATCCCCTGTCAATCCAATGTATGTATATCTACAAATTGAAGCTGAACAAGATAAAGGAGGCGTATTCCGTTCTACTAATGGAGGGGCAAGCTTTGAAAAAATGAGCAGCTACTACACCAGTGGCAACTACTTCCAAGAGATATTTTGCGACCCCATAGAGTTAAATCGCATCTATGCTATGGATGTTTTATTACATGTTTCTAACGATGGCGGTAGAACCTGGATTCCCCTCGGCGAACGCTTTAAACACGGAGATAATCACGCAATGTGGATAAATCCTAAAAATAATAATCACTACCTTGTAGGTTCTGACGGTGGAGTATATGAAAGTTTTGACAAAGGAAAAACTTGGCTATTTAAACCTAATCTACCCGTAACACAATTCTACCGTGTAGGGGTAGATAATAGCCTACCTTTTTACTTTATTTATGGCGGTACACAAGATAATTTTAGCATGGGAGGACCTTCACGCACTTTAAGTATTAACGGTATTACTAATTCAGATTGGTTTTTTACTCATGGTGGAGATGGTTTTGTGTCCCGAATTGACCCTGATGACCCAAACATTGTGTATGCAGAATCGCAATACGGTGGCTTAGTTCGCTACGACCGAAGAAGTGGTGAAGAAGTCCCTATTCAACCTATTGAAGGAAAAGGCGAAAAAGCCCTTAGATGGAACTGGGATAGCCCCTTAATTATCAGTCCACATAAATCTACACGATTGTACTTTGCTGCTAATAAAGTTTTTAGGAGTGAAGATAGGGGAAACTCATGGACATGCATTAGTGAAGACCTAACCCAACAAATTGACCGTAACAAACTTCCTGTTATGGGCAAAGTTTGGAGTATAGATGCCGTAGCTAAAAGTCAATCCACTTCTTTTTACGGTAATATTGTATGCTTACAAGAAAGCCCTAAAAAGGAAAATCTGCTTTACGTAGGCACAGATGATGGACTAATTCAAGTATC
>JANWVW010000329.1 GCA_025056095.1 Bacteroidia bacterium | reverse complement strand
TGGAATTGAAATGTGTTTGTTAGTGGCAATGCAACAACCCCTAACATGTTTTAATCGTACCATTGTGGAATTGAAATTTTTGACAAATGGATCGAAATCGATTCGACAGCTCAGTTTTAATCGTACCATTGTGGAATTGAAATTTTGCGATACAAAAATTCTTGCCACCGATATTGTAAGTTTTAATCGTACCATTGTGGAATTGAAATTACCTTCTGCGTAGTTTCGCGAAATGATTAACTCTAGTTTTAATCGTACCATTGTGGAATTGAAATATCTATACATTTTGATAGCAGCCCCGCCGTTCAGGTTTTAATCGTACCATTGTGGAATTGAAATGTTTGTAATTAATGCAAATGGGTGCAAAATTTTTTTATGTTTTAATCGTACCATTGTGGAATTGAAATTTAAATACATAAGGCATCTTCTGCTAAATCATATTGTTTTAATCGTACCATTGTGGAATTGAAATGCTACATTAGCTATTGTATTTACAGCAGCAGCTGAAGTTTTAATCGTACCATTGTGGAATTGAAATGTTAACTTGAAACAGACGTTGACTTACGATGCAACAGTTTTAATCGTACCATTGTGGAATTGAAATAATTAAAAAACCGAATTTTTTCCAGGAACCGAATTGGTTTTAATCGTACCATTGTGGAATTGAAATGATAGGAAAGTTGCTTTAAGGGGGGAAATGTAGTTAAAGTTTTAATCGTACCATTGTGGAATTGAAATGCGGCTCGACCGCTGGGTATTCGTTATCGTTTTCCAGTTTTAATCGTACCATTGTGGAATTGAAATATAAAGATTAGAGCGTATTTGCGTTGTGGTGTAATTGTTTTAATCGTACCATTGTGGAATTGAAATTATTCAAAATAGATTGGTGCTGATACAACGCTTGCTGTTTTAATCGTACCATTGTGGAATTGAAATGTTGCTGTGTTTCTTGTGCGGCGTGTGCTCTTAGCGTTTTAATCGTACCATTGTGGAATTGAAATTTTGATATCCGCCCACAACTTCTCCTTGCGGCTCCGGTTTTAATCGTACCATTGTGGAATTGAAATGAAAACCCTGAGATAGCAAAAGAAATAGCCAAGAAGGTTTTAATCGTACCATTGTGGAATTGAAATGATGCTGCATCCCCCTGCCCCTGATAGTCGTTGAAGCGTTTTAATCGTACCATTGTGGAATTGAAATATACACCCCAACGAGGCAAGGAAAAAGATATCCCTGTTTTAATCGTACCATTGTGGAATTGAAATTCCTCTTGATTTAATTCAAAAGGAATATTCTTTTCTGGTTTTAATCGTACCATTGTGGAATTGAAATTATGTTAGTTGCAGCTTTGGTAAAGACAGCAGCGTGTTTTAATCGTACCATTGTGGAATTGAAATGGGTTTGGATTGTTGGCCTTTGGCACAAAGGGGAGGTTTTAATCGTACCATTGTGGAATTGAAATTTCGCGTGCAACAGCTTTCTTAATTTCAGCACTTCTGTTTTAATCGTACCATTGTGGAATTGAAATTGCTCCATTGCGCCATACGCCTTCTTTCCATTCGCGTTTTAATCGTACCATTGTGGAATTGAAATCTACACT
>JANWVW010000328.1 GCA_025056095.1 Bacteroidia bacterium | reverse complement strand
AAAAATCAGGAATAGCCGCAGAAGCAGCCACTTTTTGACTTTGCTTTCTTTGGATAAGTTCCTGCTGTGCATAATTGGACAAAGGTGCCTTCTTTTCTACTAAATGCTCTAATTGAAGCGTATCTGTGTTCTTTATTAAGTACTCAATTTGGGCTTGTACAAAGTCATTTTCTATTTTTTCAAATAGTAGACCTATCTGGGTAATGGCTGTACCTTGCGGCACAATTGCCCATTCTTGTGATAAATTCCAAGTAGCTTGCTCTATCTGCAAACTATTTTGCAACTTTTGAGCTGTAGCAGGCATAAAAGGTTCAAGCCATATAGCTAAATGAGCTACCATTTGGACGGCATGAAAAAGATCAATAGCTGTTTGCTTGGGGTTAGATTGAATAGTTTTCCAAGGTTCTGTTTCTTGCAAAAACTTATTACCTTTCATTGCAAATGCCATAATAGTTTGCAGCGCATCTCTAAAACGATAGTTCTCTATGTACTCCCCAATCACCGATGCCCATGTTTTTGTTTGTTCTTTTTCATATTGAAGAAAACTTTGAATTAAGCTGTACTCTGTTATAGCAGAGCTATCTGCAAGTTCTGGGACCCTTCCTTGAAAGTATTTGCCTATTAGAGTAAAAACTCTATTGACAAAATTTCCCAAAGTAGCTACTAGCTCATTGTTATTACGCTGCTGAAAGTCTATCCAACTAAAATCATTGTCTTTGGTTTCGGGCATAGTAGCAGTGAGTACATATCGCAGTACATCAATTTTTGAGGGGAATTTTTCAGCAAACTCATGTAGCCAAACTGCCCAATTGCGAGAAGTAGAAATTTTATCGCCTTCGATATTGAGAAATTCATTAGCGGGGACATTTTCAGGTAAGATATATCCGCCGTGTGCTATGAGCATAGCTGGGAATACAATACAATGAAAAACAATGTTATCTTTACCAATAAAATGAATCAAACGAGCATTATCTTGTTCGTTGGGTTGCTGTAGCCAGTATTTTTTCCATGCATCGGGGTTGTTTTGCTCAATTGCCCATTCTTTGGTAGCAGAAATATAACCAATAGGCGCATCAAACCATACGTATAACACTTTATTTTCACTACCTGGTATAGATGCAGGTACTTTCACACCCCAGTCTAAATCTCGGGTAACTGCACGGGGCTGTAATCCTTCATTTAGCCAAGACATGCATTGTCCAACTACGTTTGTTTTCCATTTAGCTGCGTGTGCATTTATCCAATCTTGTAAAATTTTTTGGTACTGGTTTAAGGGCAAAAACCAATGTTTAGTTTTTTTGAGTGATAGAGGTTTACCTGTGATCCGAGAAACGGGGTTAATTAAATCCGTAGGGTTCAAAGTAGAGCCACACTTTTCGCACTGGTCGCCATAAGCATCGGGGTTGCCACACTTAGGGCAAGTACCTTTGAGAAACCTATCGGCTACAAATTGTTGATTGGTTTCATCGTAAAATTGTTCAGTTACGTATTCCTCAAATTTGCCATTTTTGTAGAGATGTTCAAAAAAATCTGATGCAGTTTTATGATGTATAGCGTTAGAAGTACGGGAATAAATGTCAAATGAAATGTTAAAATCTTGAAAAGC
>JANWVW010000327.1 GCA_025056095.1 Bacteroidia bacterium | reverse complement strand
CTTGGCGACAAATAGCTTCCTCCTCCCCGCCGCGAATTGATTATGTCGTCGTAGTGTCTTTCAACTAGCCATTCTTCAATCATGTTCGCAACCTTTATACTTCTTGTCTTGTATATCACAACCATTCTTTTCCACCTAAAAGATTGTAAGTGTTCATTGAACCTTTGTTGCGGGTTTCTACCTGTTATCCCTATTTTTAATATTGAATACCTTGCTTTGTATGCACCAATTTTTCGGTTCAATGTTTCGTACACAAGCTTAGGGGGGCCTGTTACTTCATTGAATTCAACTGTTGGCATACAATTTATCTTTTGAAACCATTACAAATATAAAAAATAAATCACAAAAAAAACACACAAACTTGTCATGCCAATCGACTTTATTTAGTATAAGCTGCACTTTTCTGTATGCTCACCAACGCTATCACAAATTGGAAGTTTGAAAATATCAAAATGATACCCTAATTTCAAACAGCTTTCTATGTAACGTGGTAGAGCATACTCCAATCGTGGAAAGGCTTTAAGGCTGTCATGAAATACAATAATTTTGCCCGATTGAGTGTATTGCAACGACTTATACAAAACTTTATTTCCTGAAAGTGCAGTATCAAAATCCCCTGATAAAACTGACCACATTACAATTTTATGCGTTTTGGAAATATGTCTTGCTTGGGCAAGTGTAATTCTACCGTAAGGTGGTCTAAAATAAGGTGTGGAATAAGGTAAAATCTGATTGAGTACATTTTGTGTTTGTAAAACTTCGTTCAGATAATCTTTTACTGTCGTACCAAAACCGCTTATATGGTTGTAGGTATGGTTACCTACTAGATGCCCCTCTTTATGTATTCGTTCTAAGAGATAAGGATATTTTTTTACATTGTTACCTACACAAAAAAAGGTAGCTTTTATGTTGTAACTTTTTAGGACATCTAAAACCCACGGCGTAACTTCAGGGATAGGTCCATCGTCAAAAGTGAGGTAAAGAGAGTTGGAAATAGTAGAACAGTTGCATTCCCACATACGAGTGGGAAACATTCTTTTTATCCAAAATGGACTGTAATGCAGGTACAAGGCAAAGCAAAATTAAATGCTCTGTTCAAGTACAATAATCTTGCCATTTTTTACAATGGTTGCATATTTTTTCAAAGGTGCGGGGGGAGGTCCTTTGATTACTTCCCCTTTAATGTTGTATACCCCCTTATGGCATGGGCACCTAAATTCCTTATTTTGCTCAAAAAACCTTACAATACAACCTTGGTGCGTGCACTCTAAGCTAAAAGTTTCAAACTTTCCTTCTTCGTTTTTCAAAGTTAGAATAGGAACGTTATTCAATTCACTAGTTTTGTAACTGACTTTCTCAAATTCTTCTACCGTACCTATTTCTAATTCCGTTTGATAGTCTTTTTTGTTTCTACAGGCACTCAATATGCTCGGCGCTAAAAGCACAGAAGTGCTTAAAATACACTGCTTCAAAAACTTTCTTCTATCTGACTTCATAATGTAGAGCAAAATTACAAAGCATTTGGAGATAATAATTCTGAAAAATACTTTACTTTTTTGGGCGTGCCCCTTGCTGACGCAAGGGTCGGGGCATTCCGCACTACGCTTCGCTTCGGTGCTCCGCTAACGC
>JANWVW010000326.1 GCA_025056095.1 Bacteroidia bacterium | reverse complement strand
TACAAACAAGATATATAGAAAAACGTATTTTTGCTCTATGTTTTCAAAGTTATTTTTGGGGATATACTGGTTACTATCACATAACCTACACAAACCCTTACAAGAGTTAGATGTGAGTATCTTGAAAGAAAAAGGCTTTTCGGATAGTGAAATACTAGCAGTGATTAGCTATATTGCTGAAAAAAATATGGGCAGAGATAATATTTGGAATGCTACTCCACCCCGTTCTTTTAATGAACCAGAAGTACAACATATCAGCCGCGAAGCTAGAATAGCTTTGCAAATCTTTCAAAGAGCAAATATCTTAACAGACCAAGAGTTAGAAGAGCTGATTGAAAACTTGATGGAAGAAAACTCACCTCACAGTAATATGAACTTTCATCATAAAGTAAACCTAGAAACAGTATGCAAATTAGCTTACCTCATGTTTGTGCAAACAGGTAGCCCCTATAAAAAAGATGGCGAGATACCTACTTTTACAGGTAAAGAAAAAATATGTTGAGAAGCAATTTTACTTTTTTATTACAAATTGTGAAATTGAGTAGCATAAAAAATGTGTTGCATTATTTTGTTGTAAAAATGTAACCTTGCTTGTTTTTAGTTCGTAAAAAGAGTGTCTTTTAAGTAAAGACTTATATGAGCAATTTTTTATGCGGTTTTTTATGGGGCAAGGTATGGTAAATCGTTCTACTTTTGTGGTATGAACTTAATAGATGGCAAAGCTACCGCAGCACAAATTTTAGAACAGTTAGCAGAGTATATTCGTGCATTGCCCTATAAACCTGGTTTGTGTGTTATTTTGATAGGAAACAATCCTGCTTCACAAGCATACGTTAATGCTAAAATTAAAGCATGCAATAAAATCGGAATTTATTCCGAGCTCATTGTTTTACCTGAAAACGTTTCCGAGTCCTATTTGCTCAATAAAATTTACCAGCTTAACGAAGATAAAAATATTCACGGAATTTTAGTACAATTGCCTTTACCTAAACATATTTCTCCCCATAAAGTAATAGAAGCGATTGATTATAGAAAAGATGTAGATGGTTTTCATCCTATTAACATGGGTAGATTAGCCAAAGGACTTCCTGCGCTAGTGCCATGTACCCCCAAAGGGATTCAAGAGCTACTCAAATTCTACAACATTCAGACAGAAGGCAAGCATTGTGTTATCATTGGAAGGAGTAACATTGTAGGTATGCCAATGAGTGTCATGATGATGCAGAACATGCCTTTTGCTAATGCTACTGTTACGGTTTGCCATTCTAAAACCAAAGATATTGAGGTTTATACCCGCCAGGCTGATATTCTTATTGTAGCCGTAGGAAGTCCCAAAAAAATAACGGGTGATATGCTTAAAGAAGGTTGTGTGGTCATAGATGTAGGTATTAACCGAATTGAGAACGAAAACAGGTATCAGTTAGTAGGTGATGTAGATTTTGAAAGCGCTGCACAAAAAGCAAGTTATATCACGCCTGTACCTGGGGGCGTAGGCCCTATGACTATTGCAATGCTGATGAAAAACACAGTAGAAGCAGCAGAGTCGCTTTACAAAAGTGGATTAGTATAAAGGTTTATATTTTTTGGGCGTGCCCCTTGCTGACGCAAGGGTCGGGGCATTCCGCACTGCGCTTCGCTTCGGTACTTCGCTGCG
>JANWVW010000325.1 GCA_025056095.1 Bacteroidia bacterium | reverse complement strand
ACGGGCTACGCTATCGCTTCGGTGCTGCGCTTCGCTCCGCACCGTGCTAACGCACGCCCTCCGCATGCCTCACGCAAGTTGCTACCAAATCCAATCCAATTATACAAAATTCAATCTTGCAACTACTTGAAAATAAACCTTAAACAAGGTAAAATAAATTTTAACTTCGTAAATCATTGAAAATAAACACAAAACAAGATAAGGCTTTGTATTTAAGGGCTAAAATACTGCATAAAGTCTATACATCCAACCCTTAACCTTTTGAATACTTGAAAAGGAGAAAGGAAATGTCAAAATATGGCTTATGAAGTATGTGCTTGACATTTTTGGAGCTTAGCACCACATCATGCCACAAACATTATCACAGGAGGATGTACAGGGAATAAAAATAGTTGTATTTTTACACATCAGTTCTTATATTTGTTTTATGAAATTTATATCCTATTCATGGATACTGCTCTCGTTCATTAGCAACCTAACTTTGGCGCAATATCTTCCTATTGCTACTCAAAATGTAAAATGGACTGAAAGAATACAATCCATAGCAACCTCGGAATACACTAACTACTCATTTACAGGAGATACCATTATCGGCACAAAAGTATACAAAAAGTTCGTGGAACATTCCCAATACGGATACATAGGTGCTATTAGAAATGACACGGCAAATAGAAAAGTATATTGTGTATTCAAAGGAAAAACTACCGAAAAGCTTATGTATGACTTTAGTGTAAATGTAGGAGACACTACTGACTACATATATTTTTGCCATTCCTCATACTATGTAATTGGAGATAGCGCAAGGGGAATTGTGTATGCTAAAGACAGCGTCTGGGATGGAGCAAAATATCGTGAGAGGTGGTATATGCAGTACATCATTTATACTTATGGTTATCCTCAACTTCTTTGGTATTATCCTGTGTGGATAGAAGGGATGGGTTGTGTAAATAACTTTGCAAACATAATGATAGTTGTTTGTCCAACTCCTTACATGACATGTTATCAAGAAAATACAATCGTATATTTAGAACCTTATTATTCCACTACTACAATTAACTCTTCAGGTCCATACACAGATTGTATAGATTATCAAAATTATCTCATTTTAGGTGTTAGCACTATATCGACGTTCCAAAAAGTGCCTGATGTTTATCCTAATCCTGTTTCCAAAATGCAGGGAGATGTGTTTTTGTCTAACGCCAATGAATTTGTACAAATTAAAATTGTAGATACGCAAGGCAAAATAGTCCAAGACATCCGCCCACAAAGCTACACTAATTTATTATCTATTCAGCAGTGGCAAACAGGTGTATACTATATTCAAGCTATTGACAAATACCAACGAATCCATACACAAAAACTCATCATCGTAGAGTAAAAAGTTTATATGTAAGCAAGCGGTAGTGTTTTTCATTAAATAGGACAAAAATATCACTCGCTTAGCTATATCTTTATCAGGATTTGCGCTGCATACGGCAGCATGATTTTATTTGACTTAAATTTTTGAGCTTTTTTCTATTTGATTTTTTTTGGGCGTGCCCCTTGCTAACGCAAGGGTCGGGGCATTTCGCACTGCGCTTTCGCTTCGGTACTTCGCTAACGCTTCGTACTGCCTAACGGCATGCTCCATGCCCCTCACGCAGATGACCTGTGCAG
>JANWVW010000324.1 GCA_025056095.1 Bacteroidia bacterium | reverse complement strand
GGTGTGCCTGGGGTGGGGCGTGCTCCAGCTGGGGGCGCAGCCCCCCCCCCAACCTCGGGGTTAGCCACGCCCCCCCCACGCCGACCTTGCCCACACAAGCACAAGCGAAGTGTGGGCAAGGGCACGCCCAAAAGTAAAATTCTTCTTTCTTTATTACATGAGGATAATTCGCATGAGGCATGGATATAGCACATAGGTAGTACAAAGCCCCTACGCACTCAGTTTTAACTCTTGAATACATAGAACAAGCACTAAAACAAAGTATAATCTGAATACGCTCGTGGAAATACTGTGCAAGGTATGCTGTTAAATAAAAAACTTAATAGCATATTATGCAAACTCAGGAATACTTTTTCAGGAAAGAATTGTAATGTAGGCATCTAGGGTTTTTCTTGCAGTTCTCTCCCATGAAAACAACGCTAAGCGTCGTTTAGCTTTTTGTATGAGTTCTGTCCGAAGGTTAGTATCAGAAATAATTTTCTGCAATCCTTCTGCTATATCCGTAATTTCATAAGGATTTACAAAAAACGCTGCATCACCTGCTACTTCTTGCATAGTAGTATCTCGGGAGGTAAGTACTGGTAGCTCATAGTGCATGGCTTCTAGAACTGGAATACCAAAACCTTCATAAAAAGACGGAAACACAAAAGCCCACGCAGTGGCGTATAAATTTTGCAGTTCTTGGTCTGAAACAAAAGAAAGATATTCAAACTGTTTTCTGAAACGGCTTTCTTGAATAAATTCGAATACTTTTTCTGATTCAAATCCATTGCTTCCACCTACCATAGTCAGGCGAAACTCTGGGTATCTTTCAGCTATGAGTTCAAAGGCTTTACACAAGCCAAGTACATTTTTGCGTCTGTCTAAGGGTCCTACATAAAGCAGGAAAGGTTTTGAGGTTTGTTTTTGGAAGGTAAAATTTCTATGGTTTGCTGCAAGCGGAGTTACAAAAATAGGTTTGTCCAGATGCGGAAAAAAGTGTAGTATTTCTTTTTTCACAAACTCGGATACCGTAATAATAGCATCAATCCGATTACTACGGAGGAGTTTCTGTATCTTGCCCTGCTGTGGGCTTTCTACTCTGCGGCTGTCTACAAGGTTAGGATGAAAAACTGCTAAATCATGTATCGTAACTACCTTTTTTGCTTTTCCATAGTAGTGCATGGCAAAGTCTGGTCCATGGAAGAGATCAGGGCGTTTAAGAGAAGGAAGCACATGCAGCGGAATGTCAGATAAGTGCCTTTGTATTTTGTAGCGGTTTTTCCAGCGAGAGAGTTTACAAGCACCTTCCAATTGTATTTCAGGATTTTTCTGCAGTACGAGGCTTGTTTCTACAATATACCTACCTATGCCTGTAAGATTATCAAAAGCAATGGTAGAATAGTCTATCCAAACTTTGAGCATCTTTCAGGATATAAAAAACTAATTTTTTCTAAGACTTTTCTCTATTCTCAATGCAGAGAGTTACTACTTTCCATTTTTTTTGGACTATTAAAAAACACGTAAAAGCCAAAATAATAATCAGTCCCTCTGAACGTACAAATGGCATAAATGAAACCCATATTACAGAAAAAAGATATTTTTCACGTAAGAGCAGATAAACACCCACAGATAAAAACAAAGCAAACAAAGGTTCAGTTAATCCCGAAAAGGTAAGTATGTAGTAAGAGGGCATCA
>JANWVW010000323.1 GCA_025056095.1 Bacteroidia bacterium | reverse complement strand
GTGTATGGCGATAGTGGCTATGAGAGTGTAATAACTTTTGAGGTTTTGGGGGTAAGCAGCACAAGCGACATATTAGTGATTGACCCACAATTAGTATGGGGTACGTTTTATGGAGGTGCAAATAACGCTGATGGACCCTTCAGCGTAGACACCGACCCAAGTGGAAATGTATTTATTGCGGGGTACTCTTATTCAAATGACTTTCCTGTCTATAATCCTGGTGGGGGCGCATATTTTCAAGGAACAAAAGCAGGAGGAATAACTGATGCTATGATTATGAAGTTTACTAATTCAGGTGTTCGCTTGTGGGCTACGTACTATGGGGGAAACAATCAGGAATGGGGCTATTTTGTAGCTATAGATGGCGCAGGAAACGCATTTGTAACGGGGAATACCGCTTCGAACGATTTTCCTGTTCATAATCCTGGTGGGAGCGCATATTTTCAAGGAACAAATGCAGGAATTATTGATGCTTTCATTTTGAAGTTTACTAACTCGGGTGTTCTTCAATGGGCTACTTACTATGGAGGAAATGATACTGAATCAGGCTATTCTTTGGCTGTAGATGGTACAGGGAACGTGTTTGTGACAGGATATACTCAATCATCAAATTTTCCTGTTCAAAATCCTGGCGGCGGTGCATTTTATCAAGCAACAAACGCATCAGTCGCCGATGTTTTCATTTTGAAGTTTACTAATTCAGGTATTCGCTTGTGGGCTACCTATTATGGAGGAATCCTTTTTGATTATGGTCATTCTGTGGCTGTAGATGGCACAGGGAATGTGTTTGTAACGGGATATACATCTTCAACTAACTTCCCTGTTTTTAATCCTGGTGGAGGTGCATTTTATCAAGGAACTCGTGCAGGAAGTTCTGATGCTTTCATTTTGAAGTTTACTAACTCAGGCGTTCGCCAATGGGCTACCTACTATGGAGGAAGCGACGATGATGCAGCTTATCCTTTGGTTGTGGATGGTACAGGAAATGTATTTGTATTAGGGCGTACTTTTTCAACCAATTTTCCTGTTTTTAATCCTGGTGGAGGTGCATTTTATCAAGGAACTCATGCAGGAGGTTTTGATGCTTTCATTTTGAAGTTTACTAACTCAGGCGTTCGCCAATGGGCTACCTACTATGGAGGAACTGGTAATGAAAGTATGACTGAGTATGATAATATTGAAGTTGATGCTTGTGGCAATGTGTATGTCGGTTTTCGAACAACTACTTCCTCTTTCCCTCACTTGCTAAACTCTTGTGATCAGCAGTATTATGATGACTCATATAATGGAGGAACTACTGATGTTATACTTTCCCTTTTTAGCAACACAGGTGCTTTACTTTGGTGTACTTATGTGGGAGGAGATGGAACGGATTTTCAGTTTCCTCTTGCTGTGGATGTGAATAACAATTTATTTGCTAGCGGTGAATGGACAAACGTATCTAATTCTACTAGCTACTCTTATTCTCTAGTCAATCCAGGGGGTGGAGCGTATTTTGATGATACTTTCAACGGTGGAACGGATGATGGTTTTATACTTAAGTTTCTTCCTGTTCCCTGCCCATGTCCTCCTTTACCTCATTACCTTATTTCCCTCCATGCCCAATGGCATAATAGCCAACAAACCCAGGCTTTACTCTCTTGGCAAGTGCAGGGAGATGCAGCTACTAATCAGTTCGTAGTAGAACGTAAAGTACAAGATATATGGCAAGAGGTTACAGTAG
>JANWVW010000322.1 GCA_025056095.1 Bacteroidia bacterium | reverse complement strand
TTTACATTCCTCTGTATAGCGCGAAGTTAAGTAAATTTTTGTCTAACAACGATATTGTTATCTCCATGCTTGAAAGGGCAAACTATGTGAATACTTCTAGCTCAACTATTTCAAAACACAAAAGCATAATTTCAGTTCGTATGTCTCAACTTTCGGGGAGAGCTAAAATTCATCCTTATAATCTTTTAAATAGATTTTTGTATCCAAGAGCAGATTATGTGGTTGTGGTGTCTAAAGTCATTGGGAGAGAATTGGAGAGGTTTTATGGGGTTAAGGCTGAAAAGATTAAGGTAATTTATAATCCTCTTGACTTAAGTCTGATACAAGAGAAACTCAAAGAAAATCTCGGAAGGTACGAAGAGATGTTTGCTTTCCCTGTTATTATTACCGCAGGAAGACTTACAAAGCCAAAAGGACAGTGGTATCTTCTAAGGATTTTTAAAGAGCTAAGAAAATACTATAAAGATTTAAAGCTTGTAATTCTTGGAGATGGCGAGCTAAAAGATTATCTTTACAATCTCTCTTTGGATTTGGGACTAAAAACTTTTATGTGGGGCAGGAATGAGTTTAGAGTAGAATATGATGTGTTTTTTCTTGGCTTTCAGGAAAACCCATTTAAGTTCATAAGTAGAGCTAAGCTTTTTGTGTTCCCATCTCTATGGGAAGGATTTCCAAATGCACTTGGTGAAGCTATGGCTTGCGGAGTTCCTGTTATTTCTTCAGATTGTAGAAGCGGACCAAGAGAAATCCTTGCACCAAACATGTTGCCTGAGCATCAGACAACAGAACCTGAATTCACAGAATATGGTGTTCTCATGCCTGTATTTGATGGGAAGTTTAAAACATCTAATGAACCCATAACCGAAGCTGAGAAGAAGTGGATTGATACCATAAAGTTACTCCTCTCCGAAAATGTATTGAGAGATAGGTTATCTACAGGAGCAAAAGCGCGAGTGAAAGACTTTGAGCTGACCAAGATTACAGAAGAATGGAAGAATCTCATAGAGGAGATAAGAAATGGATAAGGGAGTAAAACAAAGTATAAGGATGAGATTTAATCCTAAACCTTGGGATTTTTCTTACCTAATTACAAAAGAAAGTGCAAAAACTTTCTCATATGCGCTTAAGTATCTGGAAAAGAAACAGCAACTAAAAATCATTGAATTAGGTTGCGGTTATAAAGCCTTTTTATACTATTTTAGAGGATAAGCTCAACGATTTTGAATACATAGGGGTTGACTTTTCCAGAGAAAAATCTTCAGCTGATATATTACTTGATTTGAACGAAGATTCACTGCCTTTTGAGGACAACACATTTGATTTAGTTATTATGTCTGAGGTTTTGGAACACCTTTATAATCCATTACATTCGCTTAAAGAAGCGGTCAGGGTTTGTAAAGAAGGAGGGTTAATATATCTTAGCACTCCGTTTGTTTTTTATTATCATGGTTAGCCGCATGATTACTATAGGTATACAGAGTATTTTTACATCATATGTTTCAAATATTTTTAATCTTGATATATTGGAATGTAGAAAGGCTGGCTCTTTTTTTCTATCCCATTTTTTACATTGGTTATCTTGATTTTCGCATTTTTTAGAAAGCTACATTTAGATTTTCTTTCTCCATTATTCTTAACTCCTATTAACATTTTAGCAGTTATGTTTGATAAAATTACCTTGAAGGACTTATTAAAACTTTCAAATTGCGAGACATCGAATCACGAATACAATTTATGAATGCGGGCATAAGTCTTATATTTTTGAAAAGGAAAAACAAAAATAGCAATGAAATCCTTGCTAAGGCTTGAGGATTTGGAAAAAGGCAAAATAAAAATCGCAGTTATTGGGATTGGTTAAGCAATTTCAAAG
>JANWVW010000321.1 GCA_025056095.1 Bacteroidia bacterium | reverse complement strand
GTGAGGGGCATGGAGCATGCCGTCAGGCAGTGCGAAGCGTGAGCGTAGCACCGCAGCGCACGCGTAGTGCGGAATGCACCGACCCGAGCGCAGCAAGGGGCACGCCCAGAAAAATTCAAATCATAAAAACGACTATTAAATTCAGCATAACCCTACTTTATATCAAGATTCGAAAAAGTATTGAAAGATATCTTTAAATGTCTTTGAGATTTTTGCTAAAATCAATCTTCAAATTCATTACCATGCTTATCTACTTTATACCACTTATCATTTAATTTTACTACGGTTAAATCCTCATTAAATGCATAAGCCCAATCATATTTGCAGGGGATAACTTCTTTTCCTTCTTTGTTCACGTAGCCATATTTACCGTTGAGTTTTACTTTAGCTAAACCCTGGCTAAAATTCAAAGCATCATCGTATTTACACGGAACAACTTCCTCTCCATTTTGATTGACATAGCCATACTTGCCATTAAACTCTACTATAGCCAAACCTTCATTAAAACTCCAAATATTTTTATACTTGGAAGGAATAACCTCTTCTCCATTCTGATTGATATAACCATACTTTCCGTTCAATTCTACTTTGGCTAAACCTTGACTGAAAGGATAAATACAATCATATTTGCATGGAACAATCTCTTCTCCATTTTTATTAACATAGCCGTATTTACCTTTGAATTTTACTTTGGCTAAACCTTCCTCAAAAGCCTCTGCATCGTCATATTTGCAAGAGATGATTTGCACCCCATTTTGATTGATGTATCCATATTTATCATTTAATTTAACAATAGCTAAACCTTCTCTAAAGCTATAGCCTTGATCATATTTGCATGGAGTAACTTCCTTGCCATTTTGATTGATATATCCCCATTTACCGTTTAATTTCACTAAACTCAAACCCTCATTAAAATCATAAGCATCCTCATACTTGCAAGGAATAACTTCTTTTCCTTGTTTATTGACAAAACCATAATTACGGTTTAATTTTACCACAGCTAAACCTTCCTTAAAGTCCCAGGCACTATTATATTTACAGAAAATGACTTCCTCCCCGTTTTGATTCACAAAGCCGTACTTACGGTTAAATTTTACTTTGGCTAAGCCCTCTGCAAAATCCCAAGCGTTATCATATTTGCAAGGAATAATTTCCTTTCCTTGTTTATTGACAAAACCATATTTATGGTTCAATTTTACTACAGCTAAGCCCTCTGTAAAATCCCAAGCGTTATCATATTTGCAAGGGACAATTTCCTCTCCATTTTGATTGATGTATCCGTAGTTACCATTGAACTGTACCCTAGCTAAACCTTCGCTGAAACTCCAAGCGTCGTCATATTTACAGGGGATGATTTCTTTTCCTAGTTTGTTGATATAGCCATATTTATCATTTAATTTTACCGCAGCTAAGCCTTCTCTAAAATCCCAAGCCTCATCATATTTACAGGGGATAATTAGTTCCCCTTGCATATTGATGTATCCATATTTATTACTTAACTTACTTTTTAATTTTATTTTAGCTAAACCTTCACTAAAACTCCAAACCTCACTATACTTGCAGGGTATGACTTCTTCTCCAAATTGATTAACAAATCCATATTTACGGTTTATTTTTACTACGGCTAAGCCTTCTTTAAAGTCCCAAATTTCATCATACTTACAAGGCACAACTACTTTATTATCAATAGTGCAAATTCCCCATTTTCCTTGATCAGTGTAAAGAATAAGTTTGTTATCATTGTTTTTAGTCATAATGTGAAGATAACAAATAGTCCTATATTTCACAAATTCATGTCAAGTCCATTGAAATTATAGGTTAATAGTTTTTGGGCGTGCCCTTGCCCGAGTTTCGCTGCACTCATGCGGGCAA
>JANWVW010000320.1 GCA_025056095.1 Bacteroidia bacterium | reverse complement strand
TAATCGTACCATTGTGGAATTGAAATATACCATACCCCGCCTATGAATAGGTGGCTGCAAAGTTTTAATCGTACCATTGTGGAATTGAAATTTTCCATACTCATAAAATTTTGCGGCGGGTTACTTTGTTTTAATCGTACCATTGTGGAATTGAAATTTGAATTGGAAACCGCCCCTCCCATAACTCTCTATTGTTTTAATCGTACCATTGTGGAATTGAAATTAGGGGGATCTTGTAGCCCAATATACAAGGACACATTGTTTTAATCGTACCATTGTGGAATTGAAATATACTAAAAGGTTATTTCCGATACCCGTCGCTTGCCTGTTTTAATCGTACCATTGTGGAATTGAAATAGTGGAGATTTATCTACTGTTACTATATCTTCGTTGTTTTAATCGTACCATTGTGGAATTGAAATATGCGTCTAAACCCTACTAAAATCAAAGCCATGACAGTTTTAATCGTACCATTGTGGAATTGAAATCTCTCCGCCGCGCCATTCTCCGGCGAGCCATTCGCGTTTTAATCGTACCATTGTGGAATTGAAATGTGTTTGTTAGTGGCAATGCAACAACCCCTAACATGTTTTAATCGTACCATTGTGGAATTGAAATACAACAAACAATACAGACATGCACAAGTGTATGTGGTTTTAATCGTACCATTGTGGAATTGAAATATGATTTCTTCAAATGCTGCAACACGCTCTTCAAAGTTTTAATCGTACCATTGTGGAATTGAAATTATGGATTGGTAACCCAAACAGGGTCTAACCTTCCTTGTTTTAATCGTACCATTGTGGAATTGAAATTTTCTATAGGGGCGGAACCGAATACCGAATTAAAAGTTTTAATCGTACCATTGTGGAATTGAAATTTGTGTGTGATTGAGCTGAGGGCTGTTACAACGCCCGTTTTAATCGTACCATTGTGGAATTGAAATACTGGTACAATCAACATACCTTCACTTGCAGGTACCGTTTTAATCGTACCATTGTGGAATTGAAATATCCCGTCTGGGTTGGCGTGGAACATCGCCACCGCGTTTTAATCGTACCATTGTGGAATTGAAATTGAAGACGCCTGTTGGATTCTTGCAAGCCCTTTACAGTTTTAATCGTACCATTGTGGAATTGAAATCTTTAAATCTGGGTTGTATAGTTCTTTAACTAATTGTTTTAATCGTACCATTGTGGAATTGAAATATTCGGCGTGGAAATAGAGTATATAAGCGGGATTGAAGTTTTAATCGTACCATTGTGGAATTGAAATACAGTATCCACTGCCTTGCTTAGACGTTCTACTGTTTTAATCGTACCATTGTGGAATTGAAATCCCAAGCAGCATTTGTTAATATTGAACATGTAAGGGTTTTAATCGTACCATTGTGGAATTGAAATAGCGAGAACAGACTGGTTAGATTTACCGCATTCCTGTTTTAATCGTACCATTGTGGAATTGAAATTTGTTCGCTTTTACGGTGGCAAGGTGACTTTCAACAAGTTTTAATCGTACCATTGTGGAATTGAAATTGCTTAGCAAAGAAACTTTTAAGCTCATCATCTCTTTGTTTTAATCGTACCATTGTGGAATTGAAATCTGCTCTGGCAACTTAATCTCAATAGTTATATTGGAGTTTTAATCGTACCATTGTGGAATTGAAATTGAATTAATAACAAACGGTATCCCTGCCAATGCACGTTTTAATCGTACCATTGTGGAATTGAAATTGCCAATGAACAATTCAAAGAAACAGAGCGCTTGTGTTTTAATCGTACCATTGTGGAATTGAAATAGTTTCAAACTCGTGTGCATGTTGCAACTTATATCTGTTTTAATCGTACCATTGTGGAATTGAAATCAAACTATCGAACTAAAC
>JANWVW010000319.1 GCA_025056095.1 Bacteroidia bacterium | reverse complement strand
TTTTTTTGGGCGTGCCCCTTGCTGACGCAAGGGTCGGGGCATTCCGCACTACGCTTTCGCTTCGGTGCTCCGCTAACGCTCCGCACTGCCTGACGGCATGCTCCATGCCCCTCACGCAAAAAATTTAACCTCACTACAACCATTCAAAAAATCTACAATCAAAATTTTTTCTACCTCATTTTCAAACACTTAAAAAATTACTATTGACCTTGTCAAAAATTTTAATTTATTTACATTATTATCCTCTATCCACCTATGAAAACCAATTCCTTAATTCCAAACTCACCTGCGCCGAATGGCAAAAAGCTGTGTAAGTTTACTTTCGGGTTACTTACTCATTACCTTTAACGCTATGAAAGCCCAACCACACACATTCTCTTGTGGCACCCCTCACGATGCCAAAAGTCATTTAAATTCCCAAGATATCCTCGCAAAATTAAACACACTTAGCCCACCTTGCGGCGAAGATAGCATCTTCCATATCAGAACCGCTATTCATTACTTCCTTCGTAAAGATGGAACAGGAAACTTCAATGAATTTGACGACGGAAAAGTAGGAGAACCCATTCCCTTAGGACAACCCGCTAACTATCACCAACTTTGGAACGGCTATCGGTTTGCCGCAGAAATCGTTCATGCCGCTAATGTCAGACTGCTACAAAATGTCCCACTCCAAAGCCTTCACACCTCTTGCGTATTTACAGCCCCAGCCGTTTATCCCATCAAAATTCTTTATACCTTGGTAGGTGTTTATTTTCACAGAGTAGAAAATAACGCTTATGACATTATCCATTCCCATGCTTGTAAAGCTATGGATAGTTTGGCAAGGTATGCTGTAAATCCCTCCAATACCTTAAACATAGTTTTAGGTCCTTTTACCATGCATGATGGCTGTGCCGCAGGTATTCCCGCACCTGTCAATGGCATGCGCTTTTCCTGTCAAAACCAATGGAACATGTATAATGCCCATAGTAATGACTGGGTAAATATAGTATGGGGCACAGGTAACTGGTCAACCCCTACAATGAACCATGAACTTGGACACCTGCTATACTTATTTCATACCTTCGAAGGAGATCTATGTGCAGATACACCAACTTGTACAAAAGGTCACACTAATAATGTTATGGATAGTGGGTTGTACCTAGAGTCGCTAACCCCCGACCAACTTACATGGATGTATAATTCGTTGAAAGGTTCTACTTCTAGCACAAGTCATATTCCTGCGTATAAGTATCAGTGCAATTCTTGCAGTCCTGCGTATTCGTTTAGTAGAGTACATGAAAAGTGTGGAGAGGTATATTTAGCAGGGGGTTGGTACGGCACTTGGGTTACTGCCCAAAACCAGTTCATAGAAATTTTTGAGACAAACGCCATAGGTAGCCACACTGTAACAGGACCTTATTATGCTAATTGGTTTCCTGCAACCTCTCCTTCGGTGTATTTGCGTAAGCTCAATAGCCTATATACTTTTGTACCTGGTAAGATTTACAAGATAAAGTTAGCGGTCAGTAGTAGTTGTACAGGTTGGCATGAGAGTAGTAATTGGATAAGGTATTCGGGGGCTGTGAGTTCATCGGGTTGTGGAGGGGGAGGAGGGAGCAGCCCTCATCGTGTAAGTTCATGGGAAGATAAGATTGAAGTGTATCCTAACCCTACTACGGGGACATTGAGCATTTTTTTAGGTAATGTTCCACAAAAGGCTATTTCAGTTGTATTAGCAGATGTAACGGGCAAAGTGGTAGCAACTACTACTTTACAAGAGGTTTATACCCAATGGCATGTAGATGTACCTCAAGGAATGTATATTTTACAAATTCCTGAATTAAATTACTTTGAAAAAATTATCGTACAACAATAAAAGAAAGGAGAAGCAATATGAAAAAGTTAA
>JANWVW010000318.1 GCA_025056095.1 Bacteroidia bacterium | reverse complement strand
TTTTTTTTCAAAATCGATATCGCAGTAGGGACAAGCCCGTGTACAGGCAGGTCCCATAATCAGGAAAGTGGCCGTACCAGCGTTAAAGCATTCACCAATATTGGGACAAGATGCTTCTTCGCAGACTGTATTCAAGGCTAAATCTCGTAAAATTTCTTTAACGTTGCCGACGCGCTCTTTCTGAGGCGCTTTCACCCGCAACCAGTCTGGCTTGATAGTCACGTTTGTTTTTTATCTTTTTACGAAAGAAAAACTGGGTGTAAAAATCCGTCCTAAGATACGGCTTTGTTATGCTCTTTATAGAATCTAAGACAATAGAAATCTGTGTGGATAGAGCATAAGCGTTGAGACTGGAATACTCCTAGTAGAAGCTTGTACAATAAAAAAAAATATTTTGTATAATTGGAATATAGCATATAAAATGTCCAATCTAGTTAAAAACCAAGATCTGTAAATTGGCTCTTCTTGAACAACGGATAGATCTGATTCTGTACGGAAAAGATCGTACAGGTAAAATATTCAAGTATCAATTACCAGCTTTGGGCATACGGTAGCAGCTCTCTGCAATTGGGATCTAGGTATAAAATATTGTTTGGTATCTAGCTTAAGTTGAGTTATGCTTACCAAAAATCCAAAACAGGGATGTTTGGAAAATTTCCTGCCTTTATGCTAAGGAGTAACTCATTTAGAAAAAAGATTTGTTGATTGATGCTAAAGAGTAAAGTCATATCGATTAACTCGAAGCTTTTGGCTTTGCTTAAGTCAGGGGAAAACTACATGGCAAATACTTGTGTTTAAAAAATAAAATAGGTAATTTTATGAATAATCTTTTGAATATTGGTTGTGGTAGTGTATTTCATTCTTCTTGGACGAACATTGATCTAGAACCTTCGTCTCCTGAAGTTCAAGCTTGTGATATCACAAAGGGATTACCTTATTCTGATGCGGAATTTGACGCTTGTTATAGTTCTCATCTTCTGGAACACCTGAATAAAATTGAAGCTAAAAAACTGATAAAAGAGTGTTTTCGTATTTTGAAGCCGCAAGGCGTAATTAGGGTAGTTGTTCCTGATTTCGAGAATATAGTAATCAATTATCTTAAAATTCTAGAAAAAATTGATAGCGGAGTGAAAGAAGCTGAGGCAGATTATGATTGGATTATGCTAGAAATTTACGATCAATTTGTAAGAACTTTTTCCGGAGGAGAAATGTATCATTATCTAATCAATCCTAACTTATCCAATAAAGATTTTATTTTGTCGCGTATTGGTCTCGAAGCAGAAAAAATTTTTGAGAATGCAGAAGCTCTAAAAAATCAAAATATTAATATTAATAATAATAAAAAAATATTAAAATTTTTAAATAAATTAAAATCAAAAAGACCATCTTGGTATTTGTTTAAAATTCAAACATTTATATTAACAAATATAGCAAAAATTATTGCTGGGAATAAAGCAGCCTTAGGAGTAAAGGAAGGCCTATTTCGCCAAACAGGTGAAATTCATCGCTGGATGTATGATAGATTTTCACTTCGACGTCTGCTCGAAAAAACGGGATTTATAAATGTGAGAGTTTGTCGTGCTGACGAGAGTTCTATTCCAAATTTTAATAGCTATGGTTTGGATATGATTGAAGGAAGAATCAGAAAACCTGATTCTTTGTTTATGGAAGGAATAAAGCCCTGAATTTATACTATACTCTGCGTCGTTATAGATGAGATTGAAAAAATATTTAAGGGCTGATTCCATTTTATTATTGTTCTGGAGGTAAATAAGAGATAATCATCACGTGAGCTAGTTTTAATCGCTGTACTGCTTCAGCTAAGCGATAGGGTTCAGTAGGATCTAGAGGTTTGGGTTTTTTTTCAAAATCGATATCGCAGTAGGGACAAGCCCGTGTACAGGCAGGTCCCATAATCAGGAAAGTGGCCGTAC
>JANWVW010000317.1 GCA_025056095.1 Bacteroidia bacterium | reverse complement strand
ATGGGTTAAAACTATTTCTGGTTGTCAGCCATACGGGAGACGTGGTAGGGTTCAAACTCACCCCTGCTAATGTACCAGATAATCAACTCCATTTATTGTTAAATCTGCTTTCTGGGATAACCGGGAAGGTATTTGGGGACAAAGGTTTTATTTCTCAACCGGCGCAGGAAGTTTTGAATAAGCAAGGGACTGTGCTGATAACCAAACCCCGTAAAAACATGAGAAGTAAAACGCTCAAGGCATATGAGCGGTATTATTTAAGTAAGCGAGGCATGATAGAGAGTATCTTTGATATTCTCATGACGCAGTGTGATATAGACCACACCCGTCACAGAAGCCCCGTCAATGCGATAGTACATACATTGGCAGGCATTCTGGCATACAGCCATTTTTTACGCAAGCCTCGTGTAGAAAAAGTATCCTACTCGGAAATCATCAGGGAGTACCTTTCTTTGGACGCAGCCTGATAGATTAGGTACGTATTTTTACACACAATCCATGGCTTATTCAGATAAGCCAATGGATATATTTTACCCTGCATGATTTTTTTATTCAGTTTTCAATAACTCCCTATAAAATAAAAACACAACAGCTTAATTTTTAATATATACATCTTTTATATTCAATTACTTACATGCAAAACTCACGTTACGAAAGTACAGTTTTTTGTATCTGCAAAAAACATCTGAAAAATGTCATTCATATTGATATATGAGTAAAATCATCTTTATTCTTGCTTTTGTTGCCAGCATTATAAGTTTTGCTGGTTCAGGTATTGGCGGTAGATATACCTGCATTGTGTATGACAGCAGTCTTCCTAATGTCTATCCCAATCACTATTATTTGGCAGAAAGTTCAGTGGGCTCTCAGGGACACTGCGCATCGTTTGTGTAGACCGAATGAATGAAGTTACTTACACTCTGAACAATGTAGTTGTCAATCAAATGGCAAAAACCATTCAGTTTGAAGCAAACAGTATACGTTATGAAGAGGGTAATTGTGGGTAAAGAACTGCATATTACCATTAATCACCATGTATAGGTGTTTTAAACAGTAACAGGGTAACATCAAATAAAAAACACCGCTCTGATTGTTTGAGCGGTGTTTTTTATTTTCAGTTTCGGTTTCTATTTATTTTCTTTACTGTCATTGCCCTCTTTTCTCTCTATTTTAGTGAGCTCTTCGTATTTTACTTCTGATTTGGTTACTTTACCCAGCATGTTTTTATGCTCCACCACACAGGTATTCTGATTTACACCCAGAATAGTGCCTTCTACTATTTTACCACCCTGTCTGAAAGTTACTTTATCACCTACTTTGAATTCCACCACTGCGTTCACTTTGGTCTCTACATTTTTTTCCACAGGTGGCAATCCCCATATATCCCCCTCTACTTTAACTTTTCTACCGTTATTTTTGATGTATATTTTCACATTTTTGAGAAATTCACCATCTTTTTCAGTTTTTACACATTCCTCAATGGCAGTTTTCAGCGCCTGATTGTCTTTAGATTTGGCTTTTCCAACAGCATACTTTTTAATGAGTTTGTAATCCGCTTTGCTGTCTACATTTCTGGTGGAAACCATGGTTAATTCACCGATTCTTGTCCAACCACAACCTGAAATAAGGAAAGATACTGGTAGCGCCAATAGGCACCATTTTACAAAATTTTTTGTTTTCATAGTGATTTGTATTATGGTGCAAAGATAGTATACTAAAGAAAAGAAGCAAAAAAATTGTTAATACTTTTTTGGTTATTTTATTGAGTCTATTTTACTTTTTAAGCAAGATATAAACTATAAGTAATTGATTTTAAGTATTTTACGATATTTTTTAGTGTGATTATTTATTACAATATGGTTGACATTTTAAGTAATGTGAATCATATCAGGCGGTATAATGGTATGAATATCGGGGAATAAAAATTGTTTTTCGGGTTTTTCGGAGATATATTTTAATAAATATTCGTA
>JANWVW010000316.1 GCA_025056095.1 Bacteroidia bacterium | reverse complement strand
TGCCCACACTTCGCTTGCGCTTGTGTGGGCAAGGTCGGCGTGCTTCGGGCTACGTGCGGAATGCCCCGACCCTTGCGCAGCAAGGGGCACGCCCAAAAAATACATAGTTTTTTAGCTCAAATTTTCATACATTTGAGATATGAAATTAGCTATTTGCTGTATTTTAAGTTTTTTGCTCTTATTTTGTTTTGCCCAATCTTGGCAAAGTGCGTATGATAGCTGCTTAAAATATCAACAAAAACAACAGTACAAGAAAGCCATAGAATGGGGCGATAAAGCATTAGAATTATATGAAAAGCAAGTGGCAGAAAAAGATACGAATTACAGCAATATATTAAGCACACTATCTGAAAGTTGCTTGTCTGCAGGTTTATACAAACAAGGTGAGTTATACGCCAAAAAAGATAGCGCTTGGACAAAAGAAAAAGATATAGCAAGATACGCCAGCTCTTGTAACAACTTGGGTTTGTTATATAAAAGTCAAAATAAATACACAGAATCTGAAGTATTACTCAAAGAAGCTAAGGAACTTAGTGCCAAACTTTTAGGAAAAGAACACCCTGACTATGCTACTTTTTGTGATAATTTAGGTACGTTATACGAGCTGAAAGGTAAGTATGCCGAAGCGGAACTGTTATACAAAGAAGCGAAAGAAATTCGTGCTAGAGTGTTAGGAAAAGAACATTCAAGTTACGCTACTTCTTGTAATAACTTGGCTGGGTTGTATCGAAATCAAGGTAAGTATATTGAAGCCGAGCTGTTAAACAAAGAAGCGAAAGAAATTCGTGCTAAAGTCTTAGGAAGAGAACATCCTAACTATATTGCTTCCTGTAATAATTTAGCTTTATTATATCAAGAACAAGGTAAATACGCTCAAGCTGAACCATTATTCAAAGAAGCCAAAGAACTTGGTGCCAAAGTTTTAGGAAGGAAACACCCTAATTATGCTACTTTTTGCAATAATTTAGCCTTATTATATCGAAATGAAGGTAAATATATTGATTCTGAACTGTTATTCAAAGAAGCAAAAGAGATTTATTTCAGTGTCTTAGGAAGAGAGCATCCCGATTATGTTGCTTGTTGTAATAATTTGGCTTCATTGTACCAAGAGCAAGGTAAATATGCTGAAGCGGAACTGTTATTCAAAGAAGCCAAAGACATTCGTGCCAACGTGTTAGGAAAGGGACATCCTGAATACGCTATTTCTTGTAATAATTTAGCTTCATTATACAAGATGCAGGGTAGGTACGCTGAAGCTGAATCACTATACGAAGAATCTAAGAACCTTATTGCCAAAATCTTAGGAAAGGAACATCGGAATTATGCTATTTCTTGTAGCAATCTATGTTCAGTATACCAAGCTCAGGGGAAGTACGCCGAAGCGGAACTGTTATGTGAGGAAGCTAAAAACATTTTTGTTAAAATACTGGGCAAACAACATCCATACTATGCTATTGCTTGTAATAATTTGGCTTTATTATACAAGTACCAGGGCAAATATGCTGAAGCTGAATCGTTATACAAAGAAGCCAAAGAGACTTGTGCCAAAATGCTAGGAAGAGAACATCCAGACTATGCTATTTCTTGTAACAATATAGCTTCATTATATCAAGCCCAAGGTAAATACAGTGAAGCCGAAGAGTTATACAAAGAATCCAAAGACCTTCGTCTCAAAATTTTAGGGAAAGAACATCCAGACTATGCTGTTTCTTGTAATAATTTGGCTAAGTTATACCAAGATCAAAACCAATACGAACTAGCCGAACCCTTATTTCAAGAAGCTATACAAATTAAACTCAAAGAAATCCAATCTAACTTCAAAAATCTTTCAGAAAGCGAAAAAGAAAAATATATCCAAGCAAATATAAATTTATATTTTAACAGCTTTCAAAACTTCGTTTTAACAAGATACACACAAAATCCTGCTATCACCCAAGTGAGTTACAATCTAATTCTACAAACCAAAGGGCTTATTTTGCAGAGTACAGAGAAA
>JANWVW010000315.1 GCA_025056095.1 Bacteroidia bacterium | reverse complement strand
TAGCGTAGCCCGTAGCACGCCGACCTTGTGGGCATGAGCGCAAGCGAAATGCCCACAAGGGCACGCCCAAAAAATATATTAAACTTTGAATTTTTGCTTCCTATTTTATTTCTCAAAACCTAATACTAAATAGTACAATTATGCTGAATGAATATTGCTTTGTGTAAAAATTGTTCTTAATTTTGTAATTATTTTACTTAACCAACTATGACACTTCTCGGTAAAGTACTAGAACAGTTTTTTTATAGAAAAAGACCTGCCCAAGCATCCCATCAACCTGTAGTTACCAACACAATAAAGGATATAAAAAGTTGGGTAGATGCGCAGCTTCCTCCATTAGCATGGAATAGAATCGTGGTACGCTTGATTAGATATTGTATTCAAAACTACCAAAAAACTCTTGACGAGTTTGAACCAAATACAAAACTTTCAGCAGAACTATCTCAAAAAATTCAAACTACCATTTTTGAACTTTATCAAGTTAAAGTAGAAATCAGAAAGGAGCTATGAGCATGACAAGCAAAGCAAATTCTCCATTTACCTCTCATTATGACAAGCATTACAATGCTTATTGGGTAGGTCTTGAACCAATGATATTTCACTGTCATCATTATAATTTGTTTTTACAGAATACCATCAAAGATGCAGGAGAATTATTTGATGTGGACACTTTATTATCTCAATCTGCTGAATATGTGGTATATCATCAATGGGTAAACTTGTTCGGACCGCCTGGTGAAAATAAAATATCCGTGGCAACTTTATTAGAGGGTTTCTCTTTATTCGGCTTTGGAAAACTAACTTTGAAAGATAATAGTATTGAGGGGGGAAAAATTGTATCTGACTACGAACACTATAGCGTAGGATATACCTTGAAATATCCTATTCCCTCAATGGATAAGGAAGGTGTTTCTTATTTTGCTAAGGGATTTATTGCGGCTTTATTTTCGTATATCTATAATCAACCTTTGTTTTCATATAAGGTTACTCAAACAAAATGCAAATCCAAAGGAGATGATATTATAGCTTTTGAAGTAATTAGGTTATCAAAACCTGCACAGCCTGCATATAACTACTACGCAGGAAAAGGTATACTGGGAGAACCCTATGAATACACTAATCCGCAAAATACCACAGTCGATTATATTGGTATTAGAGAAGCACTCACTCAAATGGTACTTGTGGGTGATTCAGAAACAGGACTAATTGATGCTTTTGGTGTATTACTCACTCGGCACTACGCTAACTATTATTGTAACATCTCTTATGGATTACTTCAAGAAATGTATAACCAGCTTGGAAACAAAGGCATAGAATTAGTTAAAAATTTGTTAATTGAAGCAGGGCATGTTTGTGCTTTTCACACTTTTGGCAGTATCATGACTTCAATGGAATGGGAAGCTCTTATTAAACCTATGCTCAAAACAAGAGAAGACTGGGTACATGGTATTATTGCTTGTGTAAATGCTTTGGGGTGGGGAACGTGGATTATAAGGGAGCTTGTGCCTTATCGATCTCTTACCATAGAGATATTTAATGACTACGAAAGTAACCACTATTTAGCTTGCAAACACTATAATTATCGTGTGCCTATTGCTTACTTAGCCGTAGGGGGTACAGCTGGCATTATGAACTTAATCTATAATGCAGATATTACTTCAAAGCCTACTCTGACCGAAGAGTTTTATCAAAAAGCCTTTAAGTCGGAAAAAAGATTTGTGGCTACTCAAATAAATTGCAGATCCTTAGGAGATAAAAGCGCAGTTATTAAAGCCGAATTGCAGCACGCTTAAAACACTCGAACAAAATTTTTGAGGGGACCTGCTGATATCTTATTTTTACAACGGTAATAATAGCTACTTTTATTTTTCAGTTTTTCTCAAGTTTGAGAAATAATTGATTTTTTGGGCGTGCCCCTTGCTACGCAAGGGTCGGGGCATTCCGCACTGCGCTTCGCTTCGGTACTTCGCTAACGCTTCGTACTGCCTAACGGCATGCT
>JANWVW010000314.1 GCA_025056095.1 Bacteroidia bacterium | reverse complement strand
GGGCGCAGCACCGTTAGCCCGTAGCACGCCGACCTTGTGGGCATACGCGCAGCGTAACGCCCACAAGGACACGCCCAAAAAATATAATATAAAACGTTTAACATCTTTAACATCTATCATATACACTTTTCGAATAGCAATAACCCCCAATTTTGGATAAAAGTCCGATAAATCTTATCTTTGTATTATGAAACAAATATACTGTACCATATTATTTTCATTTTCACTTTTCTTTTCTTTGGCACAAAAACCTTTTATCTGCACACCCAGCACCAATCTTTCCATTTCTCTACCCCCAAATACCTTTACTTCTACACAGATTAACATGATTAACCAAACATCAGGCAGCTTAACCCTCAAATGGATTAGATTTACTAATTCAGTTCCCAACACTTGGGCATGTAATTTATGCGACTATAATACTTGCTACTCAGGAGTGCCAAGTATGGGTACAATGTTCCCTATCAGTGGATTAACACAAGGATTTATCAGGTTAGAAACTAATCCCTTTGCATACACAGGTACAGGTTATGTGGTTATCTACGTATATTCAGGCAGTGCGCCCACCCTTGGCGACACTTTGATATTTAACTTTAACGCATCAGGGGTTACATCATTATCAGAATGTGATTACGAAACAAAAGAAAAAGAACAAGTAACTCTACTGCCTAATACTATACTCTTTCAAAACGCTAAGTACCCTAATGAAATATACTTGATAAACACTAACGGACAAGTTTTATTACAAAAATCTATCGCTCCTAATGCTAATGAAGTGTTTCTTACACACGGTTTACCGAAAGGGATTTACTTTTTGCGTACCCAAACACAAATCTTCAAATACTTGAAAATAGAATAAAATAGTTAGCTTAAATATCCATTTGTGTCCAACCACTGACAGAGGGCAACTGAATTCTATCCCCATCTTTGGAATGAGTTACGATGGTTATACTTGCGCTTAACCACTTAAAAAACTCACTAAAACGTAATTCTTTTAGAGGTAGAGGTGGAGTGTTAGGATGACAAATATGCTGCAACTTTTGATGATTGTATCCTTGAACCCCTACTGCATAAAACAAAAAATTTTTGTTGTCTACTCCTTTACGTATTTCTTGGCTTAGTCCATCCATATCTTGGTCGCTGTCGGGTTCGCCATCAGTAATTAACACTATCCAAGGGCGATAATATGGCTGACCTGTACTTTTATACCATTCTTTACGGTGTTGTGTTTGTTTGATAGCCATTCTTACAGCATCCACTAACGGAGTAGATCCATTAGCGTATAAAGTAGGCATGGTAAAACCGTCTATCAATGAAGGGGTTTGTATCATTACTACTTGGCTGCCAAAGGTGATGATGCTTACTTCTAAACGAGAGGAAGCAACGTAATCTTCTTTTACGGTGTTGTAAAATTCTTGTAATCCTCTGTTGAGCTCTTCAATAGGTTGCCCTGACATAGAACCTGATATGTCTAATACCAATGTACAAAGGCATTTTTGCTCAAAATTATCTGGGGACTCTACATTAAGAAAAGGATTGAGATAATTTTCCATATTTCGCACTTTACTTGCACAAAGGTAAAAAATAAAATCAAAATCTCAAAATTTGTAACAAAATCCCAATAATAAATTGGAGGGAATTATGTATCATGCAAAGTAGTATTTTATCAATCATTTTGCAAGTTAAAGTTATTTATTTGGGCGTGTCCCTTGCTGACGCAAGGGTCGGCGTGCTGCGGGCTACGCTATCGCTTCGGTGCTTCGCTGCGCTACGCACTGCTGACGCACCCTTCGCATGCCTCACGCAGCCGTATTTTGATGTTTTACCTCATTTTTATACATATCTTCGCTTTACCTTGTTTAATGTTCATTATCAAACACTTACAAGGTTAAGATTTTTTACTTTGTTTGAAACGCGTTCATTTTACCTTGTTTTACATTGATTTTTAAGCATGTACAAAGTTAAACCTTGAATACATGAACTTTCGATAACCCCTTAACCCTGAATATAAAAGTTTTACCTTGTTTTAAATTGATTTTCAATAGATTACAAGATAAAAATATA
>JANWVW010000313.1 GCA_025056095.1 Bacteroidia bacterium | reverse complement strand
ATTGCATGAATATATGGACGCAAGTATTCTCCGGTCAGCTCCATCGGATTACCCGGACCGTAGGCATGTTCACCTCCTGGCTGGATGTAAGCAAACGTATTGCCACCAACCTTGATCCCAATCTTTTTGACGCCGTTGCGCCGACCTATTACTTTGGCATCAGCCACGAAAGCGATAGCCTTTTGGACAATCTGGGTGCATCGGCCACCGTGCCTTACCTGGCTCAGCGCGTACGCTTGGATCGGGCTGCCCACGAATGGGTGTGGATTAAACAAATCGTGGATTCCGTGGCTATCCCCTTGAATAAAAAAGTATATTTTTATGAAGGAGGACAGCACATCACTCCCATACCTTTCGGGGTACCCTCCACTTACGATCAGGTATTACTGGACATCCAGCGGGATACGGCTATGTATAATTTATATGTAGAAAACTATGAATATCTTAAAAGCATTCACAGTGGACCGTATCCCTGGTTATTAATGAACTTCTCTCTCGTAGCCCCGCTGAGCGCACAATACGGTAGCTGGGGCTTGTTAGAAACATTATTGCAGGACACCACTGCCATTCCGGCACCCAAATTGTCGGCTACAATTAAATATATCAAAGAATGTAATAACGTTCAATTACAGGAAATTCAGGAAAAGCAATATTCCATTTTTCCCAATCCAACCCACAATTATATTTATGTTAAATTAAAAAATAGCAGTATAACCTCCCTACCCTACGAAATACGTGACCTTAGTGGTAAAACCGTGGTCTCCGGAAAATTAAATAATGCCACAGAAACATTGGATATTTCCCAATTGAAACCTGGATTTTATATTTTCGCAGTCTCTAACTTTGCATCTTCTTTTGTGAAATACTAATTCAGTTTGTCGGACGAGAAACCCCTAATCCTTACCTGGCCAGGGTGGTATCCTAGCGAAGAAAAACCTTACCAAGCCATATTCATTAAAAAACATTTGGACCTAGTGGCCCGTGACGTGCGGTTGGTAGGTTTCCATGTCCGCCACCGGAAAGGTTTAAAATGGCGCCGGCAACTGCGTCAGGAAAGCTGGGGCCCCCTAACCGTTTATGAAATTCCTTCCTTTCTCCCCTTAAAAATTCTTGGGTATTTCCTGGTTCCTTTCTGGGAAGCTAAAAAGGTGAAGAGAAATTACGGAAAACCGCAGGTGTTTCACCTCCATGTCTCCTATCCATATGCGATATTTTCGCTTCCGATAAGGTTTCTGAATATTCCCTACTGGGTAATCTCAGAACACTGGTCAGGTTTCGTGATTGAGAAAAAAAATTACCTCAGCCCTCTTCTATACTGGTTGCTACGTTATTCCATCAAGTCGTTTGACGCAGTACTTACAGTCTCTGAATATTTAAAAAAAAGATTAATAGAAAAATTTCCTCTTATATCTAACAAAAAAGTACTAATTATTCAAAACCCTATTAAATTTCCGGACAGGCCTCCCCCTTGTCCAGATTGCGGTGATAAAACTTTTCGATTCCTTACAATTGGAAATTTAGTAGATTCCCTAAAAAACATCTCCTTTCTTCTGAAAGCATTTGCTGAACTTTCAAAAAATTTCCCCCAAACCCACTTGGACGTGGTGGGCGATGGGCCAGACAGGACTTCTCTGGAACAGTTAGCAAAAGATTTAGGAATAGACCACAAGGTGTGCTTTCATGGTGCTGTACCCAATGAGAATATTTACACTTTTTACGAACGATGCCATGCTTTTGTACTTTTTAGTCGTTTTGAAACCTTTTCCATAGCCACGGCCGAAGCCCTGAGCCATGGTAGGCCAGTTGTGGTTTCAGACTGTGGCGCGCCCGCTGAGTACATCAATGATATAAGCGGTGTCTTAGTTCCCCAAGATAACCTGGAAACCGCCGTGGAAGGCCTAAAAAAAATTATCAATTATTATCATAAATACGATCCTGAGAAAATTTACAATTATGCCAAGAGCTTGTTCAATAACGAAACTGCGCGACTGAAAATTTTGGAAGTTTATAAAACCAGTAGCAATAACTTTTGATAATTATAAATAAGCATAATGAAGTTTTTCAGAAAAAAGC
>JANWVW010000312.1 GCA_025056095.1 Bacteroidia bacterium | reverse complement strand
GATTAAAACTGGAATAGTCATCGGCATACGTATCATTCCAAAGCGTATTTCAATTCCACAATGGTACGATTAAAACTTTCAAGAAACCGTACAGGATATCATTGCTGCAACATATTTCAATTCCACAATGGTACGATTAAAACAATGAACCGCTCGATTTTCGTACAAAAGGTTGTCGCATTTCAATTCCACAATGGTACGATTAAAACAATTTTTCGCTTATGTACTCTATTTCCACCCCGAAATTTCAATTCCACAATGGTACGATTAAAACTAGAAGAGGTGAAAAGCGAGGTTTTACAAGAAAAAATTTCAATTCCACAATGGTACGATTAAAACTACACACGTCCATGAAGACATTACAGACTTCTTACATTTCAATTCCACAATGGTACGATTAAAACAATGCTGCTTGGGCGGTTGGCGGCGGCGGCTCAATATTTCAATTCCACAATGGTACGATTAAAACAACGCTGAAAGTTTGTTGCCCACGATTAACCTCGTATTTCAATTCCACAATGGTACGATTAAAACAATAGTATCGGTGAAGCCTTGTTACCTGTTGCAAAATTTCAATTCCACAATGGTACGATTAAAACACATTTTGCTTGTTTTGCCCCAAAACAAGAAGTTAATTTCAATTCCACAATGGTACGATTAAAACGGAAAATCAGAATGAATTTGTCATTACGCTAAGAAAATTTCAATTCCACAATGGTACGATTAAAACTGCAACAGCTTTCTTAATTTCAGCACTTCTTTTAGCATTTCAATTCCACAATGGTACGATTAAAACTTGAAGAGCGTGTTGCAGCATTTGAAGAAATCATATTTCAATTCCACAATGGTACGATTAAAACTCCTTTTAGCTACTCCACCAAAAGACTCCACGAATGGATTTCAATTCCACAATGGTACGATTAAAACCAAGACAGGCTATTGAACCAATACAAATAAGAATAATTTCAATTCCACAATGGTACGATTAAAACAAACAACGCATTAAAACAGCGCAACATTGAGTTGAATTTCAATTCCACAATGGTACGATTAAAACTGTATGTACCCGCAAAAGGACCCGGCAACTGGGCAGATTTCAATTCCACAATGGTACGATTAAAACTTTATTACTACTAATATTCCAACAGTTTTTTATGGATTTCAATTCCACAATGGTACGATTAAAACTTATTTGCATAAGCAAATGAATATCCCAATACTAAAATTTCAATTCCACAATGGTACGATTAAAACAAGAGCGCCGCTGCCGACGAAACAAAAGAGTTGCGTATTTCAATTCCACAATGGTACGATTAAAACTATCGCAAAAGGACGGTGCAGCCACTTGTACGGGATTTCAATTCCACAATGGTACGATTAAAACTTGGCAATGAAATACGGGTCGTTTAACCCAAAACGCATTTCAATTCCACAATGGTACGATTAAAACTTGGCAAAAGAATTTAGATACAATCCTGATGAAATGCATTTCAATTCCACAATGGTACGATTAAAACATAAGAGCGGTGAAATAAAGCCCACGCTACCAATATTTCAATTCCACAATGGTACGATTAAAACTTGCTAATGTGTATCAACTTGCGTTTGGTGGATTTGTATTTCAATTCCACAATGGTACGATTAAAACAAGCAACTTTATTAAGTTTGCAGCGGAAATTAAAACATTTCAATTCCACAATGGTACGATTAAAACAATCATTTTTCGCCGCCGCAAAGAGTGCAATTTTTTATTTCAATTCCACAATGGTACGATTAAAACCTGACATGACCAACCCGGTACCTATCGTTATCTGTTGATTTCAATTCCACAATGGTACGATTAAAACATACCAAGCGTTCGTGTTACAGCGGACGCCGATGGATATTTCAATTCCACAATGGTACGATTAAAACTTATGGGCGTTTTTTAGAGATGTCGTTGTCCCTAAGATTTCAATTCCACAATGGTACGATTAAAACCGATGATGTGATTGGAAAATATATTGAGTTTTGTGAATTTCAATTCCACAATGGTACGATTAAAACGCAAGAGCCTTCTGAGCGTATTAAGGGGGTAGCTATTTCAATTCCACAAT
>JANWVW010000311.1 GCA_025056095.1 Bacteroidia bacterium | reverse complement strand
TCACTTGTTGGATGCGGAATACCCGTACAATCAAAATAAAGCGCTAATACAATACGATATGCATTGGGGCCACCTGCAGGATAGCATTCAAACATAATTTCGCCCCCTGCATAATGTGTAGCATATAGGTTTGTAGAAAAGAATATAACAAGAGCAATAGTTGCTTTAAGCAATTTAAAAGACATATCTATGTTATGCGCTACTTTTTGGTATAAGATACAAAGATAAAAAAGTTGATATAATTTTACAAGTTCTTGTACTAATCCGAATGGCTATCCAAAACTAAGTTAGTCAAATGTTTAATGTATTTGTACTTACAACGCAAATACAAACAAGCCGTTTGTTTACAACACTTAACTTAGCTTAGCTTTTGGAACTAACTGTTAGTTTCAGCAAGTTTGTGTAACTTTGCACTATGTCAAAAATAAAAATATTGTGGGCAGATGACGAGATTGACCTGTTAAAGCCGCACATTCTTTTTCTATCTCAAAAAGGCTATGAAGTTAGTACTGCGGAGAGTGGCTATGAAGCTATTGAAAGTATAAGAAATGAGCACTTTGATATCGTATTTCTAGATGAAAACATGCCTGGGATTACAGGATTAGAAGCACTTTCCAAAATTAAGTTATTCAAACCGAATCTACCCGTAGTGATGATTACAAAAAGTGAAGAAGAGCAAATTATGGAAAGTGCTATTGGAAATAAAATCGCAGATTATCTAATAAAGCCTGTTAATCCTATGCAAATATTATCAGCTTGCAAAAAGATATTAGATAACAAACGCTTGGAATCTCAAACCGCAATGGAACGCTATCAACAAGACTTTAAATTACTTAATGAAATAATGTCCTATAAACTCAACGCAGCACAATGGGCAGAAGTATACAAACGTATAGTCTTTTGGGACACAGAGTTAGTAAATAGCAAAGACAACGGCATGATTGAAGTATTGAACACCCAAAAAAATGAAGCTAATGTCAATTTCAGTGATTTTGTGGAAGAAAATTATATTTCTTGGATCAAAAACCCCGATGATGAAGACACTCCCTTACTCTCCCCTTTCTTGATGAGAGAAAAAGTTTTTCCCCATTTAGAGGATTCAAGCATAGAATCAGTATTTTTCGTTTTAGTGGATTGTATGCGATTTGATCAGTGGAAAACTCTACAACCTACACTTGAAAAATACTTCAATGTTACAGAAGAGTCCACGTATTATTCCATTTTGCCCACAGCTACAGGATATTGTCGTAATGCTATTTTTGCAGGTATGTTTCCTTCTGAAATTGCCCAAAATTTTCCACAGTACTGGGTAGATGATGATGAAGCGGAAGGAAAGAATTTACACGAAGCTGAATTACTCGCTTATCAGCTCAAACAGTACAGAATAAATGAAAAATTTACTTACAAAAAAGTAATTAACTACCAACATGGCAAGGAGTTACTTGAAAATTTGAAAGACCTCTACCATTACAGGCTAAATGTGATTGTCTATAATTTTATTGATGTTTTATCTCATAGCCGAGCAGAGCTTAATATGATACGCGAACTTGCCCGAGATGAAGCTGCTTATCGCAGTTTGACCCAATCTTGGTTTGAGCATTCTCCCTTGTTAGATATATTCAAGGAGCTTTCACAAAGAAAAGTCCGTATTGTTCTTACTACCGACCACGGCAGCATTATGGTAACTAAACCTACTCGCATTGTGGGAGATAAAGATACAACCACAAATTTACGTTACAAGCATGGTAAAAACCTTAGCTATGAACAATCTCGCCATGTGTTTACAATAAAAAATCCATTAGAAGCTAAATTGCCAAAAACTAATGTTACTTCTACCTACGTCTTTGCCAAAGAAAATTATTTCTTTGCTTATCCTAACAATTACAATTATTACGTAAATTACTACAAGGACACTTTTCAGCACGGGGGCATATCTATGGAAGAGATGATTGTTCCTGTAATTACTTTGGACACAAAATATTAGTTACAAACATTCAAAAGTTAAAAACATAGTAGCTATTGAACGTGTAGAAAAAGTTTATTTTTTGGGCGTGCCCTTGTGGGCAAAAGCCCACAAGGTCGGCGTGCTTCGGGCTACGCTGACGCTTCGGTGCTGC
>JANWVW010000310.1 GCA_025056095.1 Bacteroidia bacterium | reverse complement strand
CACACAAGCGCAAGCGAAGTGTGGGCAAGGGCACACGCAAAAGAAAAAACTTAAATTGTAAATAGTTGCTTTACAAAAAGTTATATACAAACTGCCCATAATCTAAACTCCATTTTGAATAAACACAACGATTTTTTGTTATTTAGTAGCATGGTAAAAATACCTATTGACCTCAAAACAGGTACCATCAAAAAAGAAAAAATTATCGTCGGAATAGACTTAGGTACTACCCACAGCTTAATTGCATACACAAAAGAGGGACAACCCATAGCCATTAAAGCCCAACATAATCAAACAATTGTACCCTCTATCATCCACTTTACCGAACAAGGCGAAATTTTAGTAGGACATGATGCTAAACCCTACTTAATCTCTGCCCCTGAACGTACTATCTATTCCGTCAAGCGTTTGATGGGCAAATCGTATAAAGACATTGCCGACCATAGCGAATTTTTTAGCTACAAAATTATTGACGACAATACCGATAACTTAGTCAAAGTACGCATAGGAGATAAATTCTATAATCCTATCGAACTTTCTGCTTACATCTTAAAAGCCCTTAAAACCGCAGCAGAAAAAGAACTTAACGTAGAGATTAACCAAGCAGTAATAACCGTTCCCGCTTATTTTAACGACTCACAAAGGCAAGCTACCAAAGATGCAGGCAAGTTAGCAGGACTAGAAGTATTGCGAATAATCAACGAACCTACCGCAGCTAGCTTAGCTTATGGCATAGGCTTGAATAAAGATGAAGTAAAAACCATTGCAGTTTATGATTTAGGCGGAGGTACATTTGATATATCTATCTTACGAATAGAGAACGGCGTTTTTGAAGTCCTTTCTACAAACGGCGATACCTACCTCGGCGGAGATGACATAGACAAAGCTATCGCAGAATATTGGATTGGCACAAACCACTTACCTTACCAAAAAGTACATCAGGACAAGCAGTTTTTACAAACTCTACGCTTAGAAGCCGAAAAAGCTAAAAAAACTTTAAGTACAGAAAACGTTTATCAAAGCACAATCCATTGGGGCAATATGACTATTCACTGTTCCATTCAACGCTCTGATTTTGAAAAAATTATCACGCCCATAGTGGATAAAACTATCCAATGCTGTAAAAATGCCATACAGGATGCTCACATTCCTGTTGAGGCTATTGATGCCGTAGTAATGGTAGGCGGTTCTACTCGTATTCCATACATCAAACAAAGAGTACATCAATTTTTTGGAAAAGAACCTTATGATAAAATTAACCCCGATGAAGTGGTAGCCTTAGGCGCAGCCATCGAAGCAGATATTTTAGCAGGTAATAGAAAAGATATTGTCCTATTAGATGTAACACCGCTTTCTTTGGGTATAGAAACCCTAGGCGGACTTATGGACGTACTTATACCCCGAAATAGCAAAATACCTACACAAGCAGGCAGACAATACACCACCAGCATTGACGGACAAACTAATCTTAAAATTGCCGTTTATCAAGGAGAGAGGGAATTAGTCAAAGATAACCGCAAACTAGCAGAATTTGAACTTAAAGGTATTCCACCTATGCCTGCAGGATTACCTAAAATTCAAATCAACTTCATTCTCAACGCGGATGGAATACTCAAAGTTACAGCAAAAGAACTACGCAGCGGCGTACAGCAACATATTGAAGTTAAACCTCAATACGGCTTGACCGATGAACAAGTAGAGAAAATGCTACTAGAATCTCTACAAAATGCACAGCAGGATATGCAAGAAAGACAAATTTTAGAAGCTATCGGCGAAGCTGACCAAATTTTGTATCATACCCGAAAATTTATGGACAAACATGCAGACTTAATCACACCGCAAGAAAAAGAAAACACAGAAAAAGCTATTCAGCACTTAGAAGAAGCCCTAAAAACGCGAAACAAAGATACCATTTACAAAGCTATTGATGAACTCAATGAAGTTACTAAACCTTTTGCAGAAAGAGCAATGGATATAGCTATTGCCGAAGCCCTCAAAGGTAAAAAAATATAGGTACCTAAAATAGTTTGTTTTGCTTTGAGAAAATGAGAAACTTCAAAGATTAAAAAGATTAAATTTTAATTTTTTGGGCGTGCCCTTGCCCACACTTCGCTTGCGCTTGTGTGGGCAAGGTCGGCGTG
>JANWVW010000309.1 GCA_025056095.1 Bacteroidia bacterium | reverse complement strand
GGAGGGTGGGCGATAGCCCAGTGCGCAGCGAAGCGTAGCACCGAAGCGATAGCGTAGCCCGCAGCACGCCGACCTTGCACGCATGAGCGCTAGCGAAACGCCGTGCAGGACACGCCCAAAAAAGCCTTAAATTTCTATTTGAAGTCTATTCGGTATTTGTATATCCAGTATTTTTGATTGACTTCATCATACCTGCCATGCACCCATATTTCGTTGTTTTCTATTTTGAGAATGTTAAACGGCGTAGGCATAATTTCATCATAAATGAGTTCATAATTTGAGTTATAGATTTGCAAGCCATACGGTTTGGACTGTTCCAAACGGACTTGAAAACGTATGTTGTCGTTTATAGGGTTTTTATGGAATATTTTACGGTTATAGACGGTATCTTTTATGGCAGTACGATAGGTGCGGTATACAAATTTGTGTGTTGAGTCGTAGTAAATATCCTCATACAGGTCATTTTCTATGCGGTAATGAAAATACCTGCTGAAATGCCTGTTAAACATATCCTGAAAGTTTTGCCTGCTTAACTTTGAGTTTTTGGAATGCTTTCCCTTGCTTCCGAAAATTTTAACAGGATTTTTAACCGAAGTGTCTAATTTCCATACCTGAATTTTTTCTGTTCCCTGCATGCTGAACAAAATAGTATTGTTATGGGTATTTAAGCAAATCTGTGGGTATTCATATAAACAAATGGCTTTACTCTGTTTCATGACACCGTCAATAAGTCCTAATGGCATGTAGGGTTCATAATTTTTTTTGTTCCGGATAAATACTCCGCTGGCATATTTCCATTTTTTATTCTTGATACCATGACTGGGTGCTATGGGACAGATAATAAAGTCCTTAAATACAAGGGTTTTAATATCATAATTGCCATAAAAATTTATGCAGTACTGGTCTGAAAACTGTGAGGGAATTTCCGCACTGTGAGAAAAATTCAGAGTATCTGTAAAAAAATAAAAAAATATATAATCCTCTGTAAAGCCAAAGCAGTTATCTCCTTTTATCAGGGATATTAAAACATTACCTGCTGTATCTATTGGATAATCTATGGCTTTGTTTTCTTTTCCGTAATAGTCATAGGTTTTTATAGTTAAAGCACCCTTTTTGCATCTGTCAAAAACAACAAAACGGTCATTAAAGCCAAGTATGCGGGCAGTGTAAATTTTTTTCGCTATTCTGGGCGATGCCATCGCGATTGAGTCTGAAAGATGAAACTGTATATTCTGACTTGTACAAGTTGTTTGGAAAAAAATAACACATAATAAAATAATTACTATTTTATGCATATTCATAGTGCATTTATTCTGATAATCGGGTCATAAGTATCATGCCCACAATCCCGTGATAAAAGACAACAACAATTATTATACAATCCTGTACCTGACCTATAACAGCCATCTCCCAAGATGCATCTTCTACAGCAACGATGTATAAAGGGATTACACCCTCCTGGTTTCAGAATGGTGTAAAGGTAAACAGATGTTCCCCTATCCTTTCTCAAAATATTCACTACCCAGCTTGGAGATTGGTAAATGGTATTTCTGCTTAATGCCTGTTCCTGATATACACCATTAGGGTTTAATGACCATGTAGGTATGCTGTCTATGTTATTGTATAACTGCATACAAGTTACTCTATGAACGTTATCCAAATTGGGTACTAAACCATCACGGTAGGAAAGTCTTAACCCGGATTCTGAATTTATATCAAGCGAGGGTATAGCTACTTCTTTCTGCTCTTTTTTACAACTGACAAACCCTGTTATACCTGTTGCAATCATTACAAGCAAAAGTACATAAATTTTGTAACTGTTTAGGTACAGGACATGAGATATTTTTTGGGCGTGCCCCTTGCTGACGCAAGGGTCGGGGCATTCCGCACTGCGCTTTCGCTTCGGTGCTAACGCACTGCCTAACGGCATGCTCCATGCCCCTCACGCAGATTACATAAGCAATCATGTCTTTACCTTGTTTGAGCTTGAAGTACAAATACTTACAAGCTAAAACTTGGCATAAGAAACAAAGAAATGGATTTTTCAGAGATTCGTTGCGTGAGGCATGCGGAGGGTGGGCGTTAGCCCAGTGCGCAGCGAAGCGAAGCACCGAAGCGTAAGCGTAGCCCGTAGCACGCCGACCTTGTGGGCATGAGCGCAGCGAAACGCCCA
>JANWVW010000308.1 GCA_025056095.1 Bacteroidia bacterium | reverse complement strand
CAATTTGCTTTGCGTAACCAAACGGAATGATTTTAACGACTACGTCAATTTTATTGGTAGCCAGTACGTTCTGCTTGGGGTCAATTACGCAACGATTAGATATAATTTCGTTATTAGTAGTCATTTGCAGGTCTAACGCATTTTCTACAACAGCTTGCATTTCCTTGACAAAGCTGGCAGAAAGCCGCCCTGTTTCGGGGTCTATTTCTACTTCATCCAACAGATAGGGCAAAAGCGTACTGCGCACAATACGGCGGGCTTTTTCTATGACGCGCACTCGGGCAATACTGTTAAAATCACTGGTGGCAGGCGTACAAGTGGTATCATCGTTAAAATAATACCCTGGCAGCCCTACGTGCTTACGCATGAAAATGTATCCTTTTTCGTGTAGTTCTTGTAGTTTTGAATCAGGCACTGTTTCTATCAAATCTGTATTGAGATACGCATTTGTCTGCAACAGGTCGCCGTCTTTTACCCTACCCAAGTTGCGCTGTACGGGGATTTTAGCTAATCTGCCCAAAACCAAACCCACGCAGGCGTTAGTCCATCAGACCCAAGCCGAAGCCATCGCTTGGCAAGACAAAGAAAAGGTAAAAAACTGGCTAAACAAGATTATTTTTCCATACCTTAAACTTAACTACACATTTGACTGGGTGCAGCAGGATGCCTTGCCACTGACAGAACAGTGGAAAATCCACAAAGAAATGTTAGAGCTGGGGCTGCCTGTGGATACAGAGTATTTAAGCCAAAAATACAATACGCCTTTTACAAAGACCCAGCCCGATGCCGAACCCACAACTAACAAAACCCAACCCAAAAACCAAAAAAACAAATCTAAATTTGTTCAGCAAAAAAAAACAAACCCGTTAGACTTGGGCTACCCGCCAACTGAACCTACGTTTTGGCAAAAAGCCCTTAAAAGTATCCGTAAATTCCTGTTCAAAAACGATTTAGATGACGTTCAAAAGTTATTACAACTTCAACCCGAACAGGCTGTAAGTTTGCTCTTTGAACACTACAAAAACACTTTTCTAAAAGCCATTGATAAAGGTTTTAAGAACCCCAACTGGGGAAATTTGGAAGGATACAGGTTTTTGCAGTTGCAAGAAAACGCGTACAGGTTCAGTTATGCCAAAGCACATTATGTATTGGAGGTCATTAAAAACGCCGCAGATGACCGAAAAGCGGGCATGTACAAAGTTCTGCACGAGAACTACACTTTGACCGAAGCTAATCATTTTACAACATCTGCCCGTATGGCAAAAAAATGGATACAGATACAGGAAAGTAAGGAAGAGTTCCCTTACTTGCAGTATGTTACTGCTCACGATGACCACGTGCGCCCTGCACACAAAGCATTAGACGGCGTTATTAAACCTGTTGATGACCCGTTTTGGAATACACACTACCCGCCCAACGGCTATAACTGCCGTTGTACCGTAAAAAAATTAAGCCAACTGCCTGAAGACTATCAGGACAAACCTATAGACGTACAGCCCGAAAACGAACTGTTTGACAACAATCCAGGTATCACAGGAATCGCTTTTAAGGATACGCATAGATACTTTAGAGAAGCAGTTAATTCTATAAAAGAATATGAAACAATCGTTTCAAGAATAATTAGAACTGACGCTGCTAATACATTAAAAAAGGGGTTTAATTTTTTTTCACAAAACCTGAAAAAAACAGTTGAGGTTTCAAAAAATAGCATCAAGGAAATGCTTAACCAACCCCACAATCGGTATAATGTAAAAAATCTTATGCTACCTCATATTGAAAAAATAGTAGAACAACTCGTATATTACAAAAGCGTTCCACCCAAAGATAAGGATGTCGGCTATGTAGAAAAGGTTGTTTACTACCATTTGCCCCTATTAACCAATTCTGTTTCAGATACAAAGTTTTATTTTATATTTAAGCTGTATAAAAAAGAAAAAAAGCAAAGGACAAGAAAAAGTAAGCACGCAGAGATAATAAAACTTTACTCAATTTCTCAAAATGAACCTAAAATGAAAGATTAAAAAAATACGAGGCGTTGGTGATCTCCTCCGCCGTGTAATCCCGCGAGTTCCGCCAACACCTCATTTTGATGGTAAATATACAACTATTTTCTAAACTACGCAAGTATTATGAGCGAAAAAATACGAAAAGCCATTCAGATAATAGCAGGAACGCATATCAAA
>JANWVW010000307.1 GCA_025056095.1 Bacteroidia bacterium | reverse complement strand
AAAAATATTTTTCCAATACTTTATGGCTTTCTTATTTACAAATAGCTCCTCTATAAATTTATCATCTTTAAATGAATCTAATTCAAAATCATATCCTTCCCACCTATCCCTCCAGGTAGCCCAACCCCAAATGTGGTTATATATGGAAAAATAATAGTCGCCATCTCCTCTCTTTATTCCGTCTTGGAAATTGTTACCACTAATCATTCCAATTCTTTTGTCATCTTTATATTTTTTAAGCAACTCCTCACAAAACCAGAAAAAGCTCAAGCTCGGCACAGTATCATCTTCTAATATTATTCCCATTTCTTCGTGTTCAAAAAACCATGTTATAGCCTCACTCACAGCTCTACCACAACCAAGGTTTTTATCTCTAAAGAGCGTTTTGACTTCACAATCCCAGTCTATATTATTCATTAAGTATTCTCTTACCATTTTTACCTTCTCAGCCTCACCTTCTACCCAATCTCTTGGTCCATCGGCAGCAATATAGAGTCTTGGAGGTTTAGCTTTTCTAATAACTTCAAAGACCTTTTTGGTAGTATCAAGCCTCTTAAAAACGAGAAAAAGAACTGCAGTTGTTAAAGGATACGGAGGCATAAAATCTCTACAGTCATTCATGAATTCACTCCTCTATGCTGTGTCTAATATTAAGTTTGTGAGATAACATTACCTTACCCCATGAAGAGAGATTGGAAGAATTATAGTATAATACACAACATATTGCAAAAAGGGGGTGAATATGCCAGAAAGGATAAAAGTTGAAGATATTCAAGAACTCGACAGAAATTACTTACAAGGCGAGAAAAGCCAAGACTTCAAAGCTCTTATAGTCAAACTCGTAGAAAAACTTGGCTCTGTATCAAAAGTGTCAGACCTAACAGATGTTCCAGAAAGAACCATATACGATTGGCTTGAAGATTGGAATAAAAAAAAGAGCTAGTAAACCTAAAAGGTCATGGTGGAGGCCCTAAGCCAAAACTCTCTCAACAACAGAAGGAGCAACTACTTAACCTTCTAAAAGAAAGAGATTACTGGACAACAGCACAAGTCAAACAGCTCATAAGAGAAAGGTTCAATGTAGAGTACTCAGATGTTCACGTAAGAAGGATACTGAGAGCTCTTGGCTTGCTATATATCAAACCTTACCCAATTGATTACAGAAAACCTCAAAACGCAAAGGAAGACTTATACACGAGGCTTGCAGAGGTTATAAGGAGATTAGAGAGTGTATATAGTCACGATGAAGTAGGTATAGGATTTCTTGATGAGACACATCCTCAGAATAGAGCCAATACTCAGAGAGTATGGGCTTTTGGTAAGGTCAAGATAGTGAAGAATACAGACAGACATAGGATAAATGCTTTTGGCTATTATGCATACAAGGGTAATAGTTGTTTGATTTTTAGCGAAGATGCTACTTCAGATAGTGTATGTAAAGCACTTGAAGAGATAAGGAGAGTTAACAAAGACAAGAAAGTTGTTGTAGTCATTCTTGACAATTTTACTTCTCATAGGAGCGGTATGGTAAGACAGATTACTGAGAGGCTTGGCATAGTGCTTGTGTATTTACCGCCATACAGTCCAGACCTCAATCCGATAGAGCAGGTATGGCGTGTAGTCAAGAGAGCTATTTCTGTAAGATTTGAAAGACACATGGAGGGTCTGAAAAAGGTTTTTAGAGAGGCGTATGAGAGTGCTGTGAGTTGTTTGAGTTTTTGTAAATCTTTTTCTGAGAATTTTAAAAACTTCCTTGAGCTTTTTGCATGAGGTTATGTTTCATACTATAAAATGTGTAGAATAGTTGGATTTTGGGACAGGAGTTGGAAAGGAGACTACTCTCTAGAAAAAGTTATAATAGATATGAGAGATAGTATGATTCATGGAGGACCGGATGACGCAGGTACGTTTATCGATAAAAATACAGCTTTTGCTTTAGGACACAGACGGCTTGCCATACTTGACCTATCACCTGCAGGACATCAGCCAATGGAATTTTTAGGATTGGTTATAACATATAATGGTGAGGTTTATAATTTTAGAGAGATAGCTAAGGAACTTGAAAAGGATGGTTATAAGTTTTTTTCAAGCTCTGATACTGAAGTTATTTTAAAAGCTTTTCATCGGTGGGGTTTTTCTGCTACAGAAAAGTTTAGAGGCATGTTTGCTTTTTGTATATGGGATAAAGCAGAAAAAAGGCTTATTCTTTGTAGGGATCGCATTGGCGTTAAGCCATTATACTATTATTATAGTGACGGACTTTTTATGTTTGCATCAGAGCTAAAAGCTTTTCACTATCA
>JANWVW010000306.1 GCA_025056095.1 Bacteroidia bacterium | reverse complement strand
ACAAACAACTTATCATTTGAAACGCTCACAATTTCTAATTTTGTAAAAAGTTTCTTCAAAACCCTATGATAAAAGAGTATCTAAATAGCATAGCTAACACAACTGCACAACTAGATGCCCGAGAAGAGAGTTACTATCACCATCTTGCAGAGTTCTTAAAAAGTTTTGCCAACAGCATCGGTAAAAGTAATATACAAATTACAATTCTCCCTAAAAAAACTGAAGCAGGTAACCCTGATTTTCGTATTTGGGATGGAAGACAACATATCGTTGGCTACGTTGAAGCCAAAAAGCCAGGCGAAAACCTTGACCTTATAGAAACCTCTGAACAACTTCAAAGATACCGTTATACCTTTCCTAATCTAATTTTGACCGATTTTTATGAATTCCGATTGTACCGCAATGGGGAACTAATAGATAGCGTTTGCATAGCCAGACCTTTTATTGCTCAACAATTAAAAACTGTTCCACCCGTAGAAAATGAGGTTAAGTTTACTACACTAATTGAAAAATTTTTTGCTTTCTCTTTTCCACAAGTTCTTACTGCGGAAGACCTTGCCATAGAATTGGCTAAGAGAACAAGGTTTTTACGAGATGAAGTTATTTCTAAAGAACTTGCGGAGGAAGAAAAAAAACAAGGGGAGATATTCGGTTTTTACGAAGCGTTCAAACAATATTTAATAGCCAATCTTACGCAAAAAGAGTTTGCCGATATATATGCGCAAACCCTTACCTATGGGCTTTTTGCGGCACGTACAAGGGCAAAAAATGAGTTTACTAGAAAAGGTGTTTATGATTTAATCCCGCCAACTATTGGAATTTTGAGAAATTTGTTTCATTTTATTTCGTTAGGTAAAGTCCCTCCCCAGATGGAAGTGATAATTGATGACATTGCGGCTGTTTTACAAATGGCTGATGTTTCAAAAATTTTACACGAGTATTACCAAAAAGCCAAAGGTGAGGACCCCATTATTCATTTTTATGAGACATTTCTCAATGTATATGACCCCGATACCCGAGAAAAAAGAGGTGTATATTATACCCCTGAACCTGTGGTCAAATATATTGTGCGTGCCGTACATGATATTCTCAAAACGAACTTTAACCTTGCCGATGGATTAGCCAGCAAAGAAGTAACCTTACTTGACCCTGCTGGGGGTACTTTAACTTTTCCCGCAGAAGCTATCAAAGTCGCAGTAGACGAGTTTACTCAAAAATATGGTGAGGGGGGTAAAAGTAAGTTCATTAAAAATCAACTGCTTAAAAACTTTTATGCTTTTGAACTGATGGTCGCGCCGTATGCCATTGGACACATTAAAATTGGTTTTTTACTGACAGAGTTGGGTTATACGCTAGAGGAAGAGGATAGGTTCAATCTGTATTTGACAAATACCCTTGATATGGAAGACCTTGCCCAAACACGAATTCCAGGGCTTAGCGCTTTGAGTATGGAAAGTAACTTAGCTGCTAAAATAAAGCGACAAGAACCGATATTAGTCATTATCGGCAATCCACCTTATTCGGGCATTTCAGCTAATATCAACAAATGGACAGAAAGACTTCTTAAAGAAAATATAGACGGCGCACAAAGTTACTACGAAGTAGATGGAAAACCGCTAGAAGAAAAAAATCCGAAATGGCTTCAAGATGATTATGTAAAATTTCTTCGTTTTGCTCAATGGAAAGTTGAAAAAGCAGGGCAGGGTATTGTAGCAATGATTACTAATCATAGTTATTTAGATAACCCTACATTCAGGGGAATGCGGCAAAGTTTAATGAAAACATTCAATCAAATCTATATTCTTGATTTACACGGTAATGCTTTGAAAAAAGAAACAACTCCCAATGGGACTAAAGATGAAAATGTATTTGATATAAAACAGGGGGTAGCTATTGGAATTTTCATTAAAAACAAAAACAAAAAAGGATGCAAAGTCTATCACTCTGATTTATTTGGATTGAAAGACACAAAATATCAATGGTTGGAAAAAACACCTTTCAGACGTAAAAACTATACCTTAATTAAACCTGAAAGCCCGTGGTACTTTTTTGTTCCCAGAAATACAGAAGGCATAGAGTCCTATAATACATGGGTCAAGGTAAATGAAATCTTTCCTGTCAATAGCGTTGGGGTAGTAACTGGGCATGATGAATTTGCCATTGATGAGGATAAGGAAACGCTAAAAAATAGAATGTACCAATACCGAAGCAAAAAGTATGATGATGACTTAATAAGACAGATATTCAACCTAAAAGATACCGCTACTTTCAAACTCAAAAAGTTTAGAGCTGAATTTCAAAA
>JANWVW010000305.1 GCA_025056095.1 Bacteroidia bacterium | reverse complement strand
AGGATTAGGCGCAGGAACTTATTCAGTAACTATTACCGATAATAATGGTTGTACCTTTACTATTACAAACATTACTTTGAACAATCCTGCCCCAATTGTCATAAATGCAGGCGTTACACAGAATGTTTCTTGCCATGGCGGTAGTGATGGAATAATAAGTGTAGCTAGTGTTACAGGCGGACAAGGTGCACCCTATACAGTATCTCTAACAGGACCTATTACAAGCTCTTACTCAGGAAGTGCAGGCACATTCACAGGCTTAACCGCAGGTAACTATACTATAACCGTAACCGATGCTAATAATTGTACTCAGACTGTTAATTTGACCATTACCCAACCCGACCCTATCAATATAAGCACAGTAGCTACGGATGTTAGCTGCAATGGTCTATCTGATGGACAAATTAACGCAGCAGCCACAGGTGGAAATGGCAGCTACTCTTACACCCTGATGCCAGGCGGTATCACTAATTTGACAGGCATATTCTCAGGCTTAACTGCAGGTGTTTATACAGTTACTGTAACGGACAGTAAAAACTGTACGGCTACCATAAATGTTACGGTCAATGAACCCGCGCCTTTAATAGCCACAGGGGGCAGAGCAACCACAAAATGCCATTCCACTGCGGATGCTTTTATTCAAATCGGTGTAACAGGTGGTAACCCAGGCGGCTACACTTATGTACTTAATCCAGGTGGTATTACGAATACCACAGGCTTCTTTGATAACTTAGGTGCAGGTACTTACATTGTTACGGTAACAGATAGCAAAGGTTGCAGTGATACAGCATTAGTAATTATTACCTCTCCTCCTCCTGTTGAACCTACTACTCTGGTCAGGGCTACAGTAATTGCCACAGATGCCGTCAATGGTAAAGTTCTTATTGAGTGGAATCCTAGTGTATCAGTTAATGTTAAAGAATATGTAGTAGATTGGTTAAATCCTGCTACCAGCACTTGGATACCTATTGACACAGTAAATGGACTAAGTACTATTCACACACTTAATACTACTACTAATCCAAACGTATATAGAGTAAGCGTAGTAGATATTTGTGATAACCGAACTGCACCTTCGCCTGAACATCATACAGTATTTTTAACTGCAAGCGTAGCAGGTTTAGATAAGCAGGTTCAACTCAATTGGACAAATTACGTAGGCTGGACTAATGTAACTGCTTACAAACTCTATCGTAGAGATGTAACTAACGGAGGTCCAAATGTCTTAGTCGCAACTCTAAATACAAACTCTTATCTTGACACTGATGTACGTTGTAAAATAGTGTATGAATATGTAGTAGAAGCGATAGGTGATGCTACCAGCATGTCTAACACAGTTAAAATTACTCCGCAAGATATTGTAATGCCCAACACTGTAGAAATCAAAACCGCCACAGTTGAGAACAACAGAGATATTCGGATTATTTGGAAAGCAAACAACTCTCCTGATGCTTATCAATATTTGCTGTACAGAATAATGAGTGGCACAACTACACCCAAGCTAATTGCTAAGCTGCCTTTATCCGATACCACTTATTTAGACAAAGATGTGAGAGTACAAGACCATTCCTATACCTATTACATTATGGTTGAAGACTCCTGTGGGGGATTGAGTAATAGCAGTAACATTGGTAGAAGTATTTTGCTCAATGGTACAATTGGTCAAGGTATGTCGTTTAGTAATGTACTCAATTGGAATCCGTATGCTTCATGGGCAAATGGTGTAAAAGAGTATGAGGTATGGCGCTTTACCACACTTTTGCCTACTCCTGTGATGCTAAATACAACTCTTAACACAAATTACGAAGATGATATTTCAAGCTTTACAGACGAAAACGTGTTCTATTACTATGTAGTAGCTCGCGAACAGGATGGTAATAACGCTATAAGTGTATCTAATGTTAGGGCAATTGTACAACCTCCTCGTTTCTATGTACCTACAGCCTTTACGCCAGGCGGTGCCAATCCTACTTTCAACATTACGGGGGTATTTATCAAAAGCTACGTGTTACGTGTATTTGACCGTTGGGGTAATCAAATTTTTGAAACTAACAGCTTTAACAAGAGTTGGGATGGTGGAGATTATCCCCAAGGTGTCTATGCGTACACGTTGCGTGTCATAGGTATGGATGATAAAATCTATGACAAAGCAGGTACAGTAACTTTATTGCGGTAGCATATCTTTCTCTGATTAAAGCCTTGCAGAGTTTTCTGTAAGGCTTTTTTATTTTTTGGACTAATGTAATTTTCTTTTTGGGCGTGCCCCTTGCTGCGCAAGGGTCGGGGCATTCCGCACTACGCTTCGCTTCGGTACTTCGCTGCGCTT
>JANWVW010000304.1 GCA_025056095.1 Bacteroidia bacterium | reverse complement strand
TATACCTTTGTACTATGGAAGAGAAAAAGCAAGGTCATAACCTTATGGTCAATGAAATGTATGCAGAATGGTTTATTGACTATGCTTCTTATGTGATATTAGAACGTGCTGTGCCTCATATTCATGATGGTCTAAAACCTGTACAACGCAGAATACTTCACGCTATGTATGAAATGGAAGATGGGCGATACAATAAAGTAGCTAATATTATAGGTCAAACTATGCAATATCATCCCCACGGCGATGCTTCCATCAATGAAGCCATTGTCAATATGGGTCAAAAAGGGTTACTTATTGATACACAAGGTAACTGGGGAGATTTTAGAACGGGCGATAGTGCCGCAGCCCCTCGCTATATTGAAGCACGGCTGTCTAAATTTGCCTTAGAAGTACTTTTTAGCGAATCTGCTACTGAATGGCAAAGTTCCTACGATGGCAGAAAACGCGAACCTGTTACTCTGCCTGTTAAATTCCCTCTACTTTTAGCTATGGGAACAGAAGGTATTGCTGTGGGCTTAAATACCAAAATTCTGCCCCATAATTTTATAGAGCTGATTCAAGCATCGATAGATATTCTTAAAAATAAACCTGTTAAGCTTTATCCTGATTTTCCCACAGGCGGATTGATAGATATATCTCATTATAATGATGGCAAGCGCGGGGGCAAAGTTAGAGTACGCGCCAAAATGGAAGTAACCGAAAATAATAAGGTCATTCTCATCAAAGAAATTCCTTACGGCACAACCACTGCTTCGTTAATAGAAAGTATCGTCAAAGCTAATGAAGCAGGACACATCAAAATTAAAAAAGTAGTAGATAATACCGCCAAAGAAGTAGAAATTGCCGTTCATCTTGCTCCTGGTACTTCGCCCGATGTTACTATTGATGCCTTGTATGCCTTTACCGATTGTGAAATTTCTATCTCACCCAATGCTTGCGTTATTCTTGATGAAAAACCTGTCTTTATGGGAGTTACAGATATTTTGCGGTACAATACTCAACGAACTCTCAACATCATTGAAAAAGAGCTTCTTTACGAAAAACAAAAATTAGAAGAAAAATGGCACCAAAGTATGCTGGAACGCATTTTTATTGAAGAGAAAATATACCGAAAAATTGAACAAGCAGAAACTTGGGAAGATACCTTAGCTACCTTAGAAACCTGTCTTAAACCATTTGAGTCCAAGCTTAAAAAACCAATCTCTTCTGCGGATATTGCCCAATTAACTGAAATTAAAATTAAACGAATCTCTAAATATGACCTTGCATCTCTGCAAAAAGAAATGGAAAGCATTGAGAAAAGTATTGAGGAAATAAATTACAAACTCAATCACTTGACTGAAACTACCATTGAGTATTTCAAAAACCTACTCAAAAAATACGGCAAAAACAAAGAACGTAAAACGCAAATAGCAGTTTTTGAAAACATAGAAGCAACCCAGGTAGCAGTAGCTAATCAAAAATTGTATGTCAACCGAAGTGAAGGATTTGTAGGTTATGGAATGAAAAAAGAAGAATACGTATGCGATTGTTCGGAATTTGATGACATTATTGTGTTTCGCAAAGATGGCAAATGTATAGTAAGCAAAGTATCTGAAAAAGCTTTTATGGGCAAAGATATTATCCATGTAGCTGTTTGGAAAAAAGGGGACAATCGTACTACGTATAACATTGCTTATACAGATGGCTCTACGGGCTGGACGTACGTAAAACGTTTTCAGATTACTGCAATTACCCGAGATAAAGAGTACCAAATTATCAAAGGGAATAAAAATTCGGTTTTGCAGTACTTTTCTGCTAATCCTAATGGGGAAGCAGAGGTCATTCAAGTGGATTTGCATCCCTTGTGCAAGGCAAAGAATAAAAGCTTTGAATATGATTTTAGTCAATTAGCCATTAAAGGTAGAGAAGCGCAGGGAAATTTACTGACAAAATACCCTGTCAAACAAATTGTTAAAAAATATGAGGGGCGTTCTACTTTGGGAGGAATAGAAGTCTATTATCAACCACAAATAGGGCGATTAAACTATCAAAAGCAAGGTATTTACTTGGGGACTTTTCAAGACGGAGAATCTATTATTGTTTTCTACAAAAATGGAACTTACGAAATGACTAATTTTGATGTTACTAACCGCTACAATCCCGAACAAGTGCTGCTAATTGAAAAATTCAATCCCTTGAACATATACAGTGCTATTTATTACGATGGGGCAGACAAGCAGTATTTTGTCAAGCGGTTTGAGATAGAAACGCAAACCTTGAATAGAATTTTTCATTGCATAGAGGAGCATGCTCAATCAAAGTTGTTGTATGTAAGTTCGCAAGCTCAACCT
>JANWVW010000303.1 GCA_025056095.1 Bacteroidia bacterium | reverse complement strand
ACCTATATGTGACATCGTCAGAACCTTGCCTTACAAGCAACTCTCAAAAGAACAACTCAAAGAGTGGGTTATTCTGGATACTTTCGACATGTTTTCTCCACAATATGATAATCCTCAAACCATTTCTACAGTAAAGAAATGGTTTGAGAAGCATGGGGCTACCGTTACTTTTGCAGGATATGTACAATACGTCGAAAATCAATTTGCAACTGTAATAAGAGCAATAAAAAACAATTAACACATGTGCGGCATTTCCGGTTTTATTGCTTTAGAGGCAGTTCCATCAGATGTGTTAAAGCACATGAACCATTCATTGTACCATCGCCGGATACGATACTGTCCCAAAATGTCTAAAGCGAGTTGTTTTGAGAAATATTGAAAACTAAAAAAATCAAAAAGCTATGAAACAACTACACTTTACACGAGAGCAAGTTATTAAAATTTTGGAAGATTATTCGATTCAAACCAGAATAGGTTTAGATGTGGTGTTCAGCCATTTTCTGAAGACACAACTGCAGTTATGCGTGGTACATGTAGAGAGGAATGTATTGAAGCAAGTGCGTCCGAAAGATAGGGAAGCGGTAGCAGCAGACTTCAGGCAGGTATTTCGCACAGAGGATAGCAGTTATACCCAAGAACAGGCCAGGGTGGCATGGCAGCAGTTTACGGAAAAATGGGGGCGTTACTATGCAGGAATAAAGCGGATGCGGGATAAGGAACGGATGGAGTGGTATTTTACGTATTTGGCCTATGATTATCGCATCCGGAACATGTTGTATAGCACCAACTGGATAGAGCGCTTGAACAGGGACTACAAGCGGGTTACGCGTATGCGCGGAGCATTGCCCAATCCACAGTCCACTATTCTGCTATTGGGCTATGTAGCCATGACGCGAAAAGCCTATGAGCGCAAAGTGCCAAAATTGAATTATGAGACGGGAAAATTTAAATGGGAAGCATGAATGGGAACTTCGCTACGGCTACGCCTCCGCTCCGTTCCCATTCATGTAAGTCTGTAACAAATAAAAAAAGTACTATATTTGTAAAAAAAACAACTACACTTCATACACACTTTTGGGGATACTACCGTTTAAACAAGCGCTTGAGTGTTTTATGCACTTTTGGATAATTTACGTAAAACCAAATTTTGAGGTTAACAAAAAAAAATTTGAATGAGCTATATTTTTTAATTACCAAGGTTAATGACATTAAACAGTATTTAAATATTTTAATAAAAAGATTTTTTTTCTCCCATAAGATTTTTATTACTTGAAAGCTCTGAATTTTTTTTCTGATTTTCTCTTTCAAATGTTCTGATGTTGAGCTCTCATACAAATCTTTATATAAAAGCTCAAGCTCATGAATAACCAAAAAGTGTTTTGTCATATGTTGAGTATGTGTAATGCCTCCGCTATGTTGTCTATATGCAGCCATTTCATCTTTAAAATATTTAATAGACCCTTTGACTAAACTATGATGTCTAATTACACTGTCTGAGAACATTGAATAATTCGGGAGCTTGTCAAATGGTATAACTTCTTTTCTGACAATCAGCGTAGGAGTGAATATCAATTCTTTTTCACTGTATGGCCTTGACAAGTAGTAATCTAAACTTATATCAATTGATTCATTTATGGTTTTTAAGTGCTTTAAAAAATTTTTACTGTTTACATGTTCATTTGAATTTTCATCGATTAATTTAACTTTTGAACATGCACCTGAAAAATCTGGATTTTTTTCCAGAAATTCCACTTGTTTTTGCAGCTTATATTCATCAATCCAAACATCATCTCCTTCACAAAAGGCAACATACTTCCCTTTACACTTTAGAAGTAAATCATAAAAATTCGGAACCATGCCCATATTTTTTTCTCTTGCATGCAACTTGATTATATGGGGATATTTTAAAGCATATTCTTTGCAAATTTCTAAAGTCCTATCGGTAGAACAGTCTTCACCAATTAATAATTCGTACTGAAATGAAGTTTTTTGTTTTAATACTCCCTCTATTGCTTCCCTTATAAAGGGTTCATGATTATAAGTAACCATATGTACACTAACAAGTGTTTTATCTTCCATAATTCCAAATTTATAGATTTTTTAATGCAGCACTAAACCAAAATTTTGTCAATTTAAGAAATCAAAAAAATTAATTGGATTAGGCTTTTAATTAATTACGTTTTTATTAAGTTTTAGCATAAAATAGTTAATTAAACCCGGATTTTTCAGTTGAGTTTCAAATTCGAAGGCTTAAAGGCCATGGAGATGGTTTAATATTTGAAAACAAACCGTCAAACCATCGCCTTCGTTGGAATGGAACGGACATTTTCAGTACCTTTTTGTTCCCTCGTTTCACTAATCAA
>JANWVW010000302.1 GCA_025056095.1 Bacteroidia bacterium | reverse complement strand
ATAGCGTAGCCCGTAGCACGCCGACCTTGTGGGCATGAGCGCAAGCGAAACGCCCACAAGGACACGCCCAAAAAAATTTAATCTTAACACCTATCCCTAAAAAATACGAAATTTGCATCATGAAAAAAGTCATTATTGCATCAGACCACGCAGGATTTGAACTCAAAGAACACTTAAAAAATGCCTTTGCACACATAATCGAATTTACAGACATTGGAACACATAGCCCTGCTTCTATAGACTATCCTGATGTGGTTCATCCTTTGTGTGAGAATGTTTTTCAATACGATTTTGGAATTTTGATTTGCGGTAGCGGCAACGGAGTTTGTATAACCGCTAACAAACACAAAGGTATCCGCGCCGCCCTAGCTTGGAAACCCGAAATTGCTGCCTTAGCTAAGCAACATAACAACGCTAATATACTCTGCCTACCTGCACGTTTTATTTCATTTGAAGAAGCAGAAAATATCCTTCATAGCTTTATGCAAGCTACTTTTGAAGGGGGAAGACACCAAAACAGAATATCCAAAATTGAGATGATTTGAGTATGTGCGGAATAGTAGGTGCTTATTTTTTTACTCAAAATACTGTGCCCGAAGCGAAATTTTATGATGCTTTGCAAACCTTACACGCCCGCGGACCAGATGCCAAAGGATTATGGTATCAATTTCCCGTAGCACTTGGACAAACTCGCCTTTCTATCATAGACACTTCAGAAAAAGCTCACCAACCTTTTTGGAGTGCAGATAAACGCTACGTACTTGTATTCAACGGAGAGATATTCAACTTTTTAGAACTTAAAAAACAGCTTGCCCAACAAGGTTATACTTTTCAAACTCAATCAGACACAGAAGTTTTGCTATACTTGCTAATAGCAGAAAAAGAAAAAGCCATTCCAAAACTTAACGGCTTTTTTGCTTTTGCATTTTATGACACTTTTACGCAGCAGTTACTCCTTGCCCGAGATAGATTTGGTGTAAAACCTTTGTGGATATATCAAGATGCAGATAAATTATTTTTTGCATCGGAACTAAAAGCTTTGCTTGCATTAGGTATTCCAAGAGAAATTAACTCAAAAGACTTGTGGGCTTATTTTCAACTCAATTACTTTCCCCCTGCTACAAGTGTATTAAAAGGATGCCTTAAGTTTAAGGCAGCTCATTATGCATTTGTAGGTCCTTCTCAATCTAATCTACAATTACAATCATATTACAATATTCCACAACCTAATTATAGTCAAGTTCAGGTTACAGCGCAGGACTACCAAAAGCAACAGCAGACTTTAGCCCAACTTTTGGAAGATGCAGTACAAAAACGATTGATAGCCGATGTACCTCTTGGAGTGTTTTTGAGCGGAGGAATAGATTCTTCTGTCATCACAGCTTTGGCGGCTAAGCATCAAAAAAATTTGCTTACTTTTTCCATTGGTTTTGACGATCCCGTGTATGATGAAACCGAATATGCGCTTTCTGTATCACAAAAGTGCGGCACGGAACACACTGTATTCAAAGTCAGTTACCAAGACCTTTTGGAAAACATATTCAATGTGCTAAACTACCTTGATGAACCTTTTGCCGATGCTTCTGCACTTAATTTTTACATTTTATCACAACAAACTCGCAAAAAGGCTACCGTAGCTCTCTCGGGCGATGGTGCAGATGAAGTATTCGGCGGATATATGAAGCATTTAGGCGAATACAAAGCAAGACAAAAAACTATAACTAACCGCTTGTTGAAGTTATTTAATCCTGTTTTACAACGTTTGCCTGCGCACAGAAATAGTTTTTTTACGCGTAAAATTTGGCAAGTACAAAAGTACGCTAATGGATTGGGCAAAGATGCTGTTGAGCGTTATTGGCAATGGTGTAGTGTACTTTCAGACACAGAACGGGATAACTTACTACAATCTCAATATCATCCTAAAAATTTTGACCTCAAACACACATACACTCGATACATACATTCTCATGCAGGTATACAGGATGTGCTTTATGCGGATATGCATCTTACTTTGCAAGGGGATATGCTGACCAAAGTAGATTTGATGTCTATGGCAAACAGTTTAGAAGTGCGCACGCCGTTTTTAGATTACAGAGTGGTAGATTTTGCTTTTTCTTTACCATCGGAAAGCAAAGTATACAAAAATTATCGCAAAAGAATAGTGCAGGATACTTTTAAGGCTATTTTGCCCCAGCAGTTGTATCATCGGCGTAAGCAAGGTTTTGAAGTACCTTTGAGAGATTTTTTCAGGCGAGAACTAAAAACTTACCTTCATAAGGAGGTTCTGAATAGAGATTGGATAGAAAGTCAAGGAATTTTCAATTTTGAAGCGTTGCAGTATTTGTATCAAACTGTTGAGCAAGGTAAAAACGGCAAAGAAGATTGGACATTGTGGGCTGTGGTAGTTTTTGATTTTTGGTATAAAAAGTACATTGCAAGATAGAGATTTTAATTTTTTGGGCGTGCCCTTGCCCACACTTCGCTTGCGCTTGTGTGGGCAAGGTCGGCGTGCTTCGGGCTACGCTATCG
>JANWVW010000301.1 GCA_025056095.1 Bacteroidia bacterium | reverse complement strand
GGTAGATGTAGGTTCTTCTTTTTTGCCTTCAGAAATTATTGCTGCCTTTTTATGGGCACAATTAGAACATTTGGAGCAAATTCAACAACGGCGGCTAAGTATTTGGCAAGCCTACTACAACAACTTACAAGATTGGGCAACTTCGCATGGAATCAGATTGCCCTTTATACCTCCATATGCTACTAATAATGCACACATGTTTTACCTCTTGTGCGAAAGTTTAGAACAACGAACAGCCTTAATAGAACATCTCAAGAGAAATGGCATAGTGGCAGTTTTTCATTACCAAAGCCTTCACAAGTCTCCTTTTTATGCCTCGCGTCATGATGGAAGAGAACTCCCTAATAGCGACTACTACAGTGATTGTCTAGTGAGGTTGCCCATGTTCTACAATTTAGAAGTCGAAAAAGTCATTGAGGCAGTGAGAAAGTTTTGAGCTCTATGCAGATTTAAGTTTTTGTACTAATCCTTTGATTTATAAACGTTTAAATAGATGTTTAACTACGAGCTGATAGTTTATAACAAGGATAGGTTAAATGCATGGGTTTATAAAAACCCATTAATATCTTCGTTTATTTTCACAAGCATAGTATTTATTTCTCTTTTATACCTTTTCAAGGTTACTTATTTAAATAATGACGATTCAGGAATGATGCTATGGATACGTGGCATAGGTATAGGTAAGCCTTCTGTAAGAATTCTTTTTGTAAACATATTGTATGCACGTTTCATTCGATTGTTATATGATTGGATTAATGCAATAGACTGGTATCCTCTAATTTTTCTGGTAATATTATTTATTTCTTATCTCTACATTTCATACCTAACTTTTAAATACACTTTAAGTGTTTACATGAAAATTTTATATGTTACTGTTTTTCTATCAACATTTTTATTTCCTATTGTGTCTTTGCAATTTACGATAATATCAGGAATTGCTGGGATTGCAGGGGTATATGGTTTAATAACATCTAATAATAAAAAAGAAAAGGTTGTTGCCTTCTTACTTTTGATTGTTTCCAGCCTAATTAGAATGGACTCTTTCCGTTTGGCAATAGTTGTGTTTATACCTGCTTACATATATAAGTTATATTTTTATTATTTTTACAAAAATCATGCTTTATTTTCTCTTTCTCACTTAAAGCACAATCTATGGGTTCTTTATTTAGCAATTAGTATTGCTGCAGCAGAGATTCTGCATCATTATAGTGCAAACGCTTATGGATATTATTACCAATTTAACATAACGAGAGTTGAAATTCTTGACAAAGAAGGTTTAGAAAAAATTTCGCATGATGATAAAACAGGAATTTTGCAAAATGTGGGATGGAGTTTGAATGATTATGATATGCTCATGAACTGGTTTTTCCTTGACTCAACCATTTACAATAAAAGTAATTTCTTAAAAATAATTAATTTAATCCCTAAGAAAAAAATTAATTCATTGTTTAATTTCATAGCATCTAATTATAAACATTTGATAAGTGAAATACTATCACTTCCTGTAATGTGGGCTTTGCTCTTAATTTACTTAAGTGTAATTTTGTACGAAGCCTCTTATATAAAATTTTTCTTTTTAGTGATAACTTTATTATATTTCTTTTTGCTCTACTTATTAATTTCATTTTTTTACAGAGTACCACCTGAAAGAGTATTTATTGTCATGGACGCCGCGACAGCAATAATTCCTTTTGCAATAAATATTATCCATTCAGCTAACAGTTTGTTTGAAAGGGTAAATAACTTTTATATAAGAGTACTTTTGGTGGTAATTAGTTTTTACCCAGTTCAGAAAATTCTTAGAGATACGCGCTATACAATAGTTTATACATGGGGAAATTTCAAAAAATCTGATAAGCAGCCTCTTAAAGAGATAGTTGAGGAATTAGCTGCGCAGTATCCTAATATGAAATTATTAGTTTCATGGGCAGCAGCATTTCCCTATGAGATGATAGAACCATTTAAAGATACTTCTTATCTCAACACAATTAAAATATTCTCCTTAGGTACGTATCAGCAGTTACCTGAAAACCAAGAACTACTTTCAAAACTCAATATTACAGACCTATATTTAGCTATTTGTGAACAGCCTGATATTTATGTGCTCATCCTTAAGCGTTTTGCGGATAAGTACCCAATTTTATATCAAACATACATGAAAGAACACTACAAAAAGAATATCATATATCAGTTTCTACCTGATCCTTTTCCAAATGCTGTACTTGTAAAGTTTAGTATTGCTGAAGAAAAGTGAGACAAAATATCTTTTTTTCCGCAAGTTTATGCTTAAGTAATTATCTTAGGATTTTTTTCGCGCCTTAATGCAACTTTGTTGCATAAATCGTAAAATCTTTGTACTTTGCGCCGCCTATGAGACATCTCCCAAAAAATATTACCAATTGCACGCTTTTGCCAGCTATTTTTATCACCTTGTTGCTTCACTCTTTTTGTTGTGTATTGCCCTTTTTGCCATTGGCTTTAGGAGCGGGCAATGTCATAGTCGCGTGGATAAGTTTTTTTACAGGTTATC
>JANWVW010000300.1 GCA_025056095.1 Bacteroidia bacterium | reverse complement strand
GCGAAGCACCGAAGCGAAGCGTAGTGCGGAATGCCCCGACCCTTGCGTCAGCAAGGGGCACGCCCAAAAAAATCAAACTACTTTTTCAAACCTAATCACTCTATAACCTTATTGCTCATTTTTTAGCTAAATTCAAAGCTGCGTATGAAAGTGGGTGTGGTACTGTGCAACTTAGGAGGACCCAGAAACCTGAACGACGTGCAGCCATTTCTGTACCGATTGTTCATGGATGAAGAAGTCATTCCTATTCACCTCAAAGGTTGGAGTAGAAAAGTATTTGCGTACATAGTATCGCATTGGAGAGCAAAAAAAACTCGTAAAAAATACGCACAAATAGGCGGAAATTCGCCTATCAATCAAAATACTGAAAGACAGCGCGTAGCCTTACAAAACTATCTTAACCAAAAATATTCTCACTATACTTTTGAGGTAGCAATAGCCATGCGTTTTGGAATTCCAAACGCTGCTCAAGCCTTTGACTATTTATGCCAACGCTCCGTAGAAAAAATCGTTCTTTTACCTTTATATCCACATTATTCCTATACTACTACTCAATCTTCCATAAACGCCTTTGAAAAAGTTTGCAAAGAAAAAAACAGCTCCATTCCTGTTCTTGTAGTAAAGACCTATCATACTCATCCCCAATATGTACAAGCTATCAATGAACGAATTGACGAAAAAGTTAGGTTGCTTCCCCATAGAGAAAACACGGTTCTTTTGTTTTCAGCGCATGGAATACCCCTGCGAGAAATACACAAAGGCGATCCTTATCAAAAACATATAGAAGAAAGTGTTCAAGCCATCATGCAAGCCCGAAATTTTGACTTTCCTTATATGTTGAGCTATCAATCCCGCGTAGGTCCAATGGAATGGCTTAAACCATATACGAAGGAGGTTATTTCTCAATTAGCTACTCAAAAAGTTCAAAACATAATTGTTGTGCCTATCTCATTTGTTTCTGACCATTTAGAAACTCTCTACGAAATCGGAATAGAATATGCGCAATTAGCTCAAAAGTTAGGGATTCCTTACTTTACCTTTACAACAGGACTAAATGACCACCCTACGTTTATTGAAGCCCTATCCGAGTTGGTATATGAGCAGCTAACTTCTGTGTTTAACTTTTAGCGTATTTTTGTATCATGTATGTGGCTATCATTGGTGCAGCAGAAAGCGGTGTGGGCGCTGCTATCTTGGCTAAAAAACATAATTACACTCCTTTTGTATCTGAATTTTCAAACATAGCTCAACCGTATAAAGAAAAACTTTTGCAATACCATATCCTTTTTGAAGAAAATGGACATTCTTGGGAAAAAATACGTTTGGCACAGTTGGTTGTCAAAAGCCCTGGGGTACCTGAAAATGCGCCTATTATTCAACAAATTAGACAAGCAGGAATTCCCATTATTTCAGAAGTCGAGTGGGCTTATCGTTTTTCAAAAGAAAGTATTTTGATAGCTATCACAGGTAGCAATGGAAAATCTACTACTACGGCACTTACCGCACACCTGCTCAATAATCCCGATACAGCTATGGTTGGAAACATTGGAATTAGCTTTGCCCAGACCGTAGCCCTAAACCCTAAAAAACGCTATGTAGCCGAAGTAAGTAGCTTTCAATTAGATGACATAGACACTTTTAAGCCCAAAGTAAGCGTTTTACTCAACATTACCCCTGACCATCTAGATCGTTATGATTATCAACTATCAAACTATGCAAGGGCAAAGTTTAACATCATTCGCAACCAGGATAGCACAGATTACTTCATTTACAATGTGGATAGTCCAATACTAATGGAGCATTTACCTCAATATCTCAATCAAGTTTGTTGTATAACCTTTACGTTAAAGGATGAATTTGCTTCTCAAAATGGAGCTTGTGTTCAGGGCGATAAGTTATTTTTTCGTTGGCAAGGTCAAATGTATGCTATACCCATAGCAGAGCTTCCGTTAAGGGGCAAACACAACCAATACAATGTAATGGCTGCGATATTAGCAGGTTTGTGTGTGGGCGAAAGTTGGCAAACTATGATGCAAAAACTACCTTCTTTTCAAACCATTGCTCACCGATTAGAAACAGTGCGAATTTATCAAGGAATTATTTTTATCAATGACTCTAAGGCAACTAACATAGACTCAGCCCGATATGCTTTGGAGAGCACCACAGGACCGATTATTTGGATTGCAGGCGGCGTAGATAAAGGAAACGATTATTCTACTTTAAAGCAGTTAGTTCAAGAAAAGGTCAAGGCGATTATTTGTTTGACCAAATATCCTGATAAAATTGAGCAGGCATTCAGGAGTACAGGGATACCTATAAAAGTAGTAGATACTGCTCAAAAAGCAGTTGAAAAAAGTCTTTGTTTTGCTAAAAGTGGGGATACAGTGCTTTTATCTCCTGCTTGTGCTAGTTTTGACTTATTCAAAAATTATGAGGATAGAGGGGACCAGTTCAAGCGGGCTGTTTTAAGTTTAGTTTAATGAAAATTTTTTGTTTTTTATTTTTTGGGCGTGCCCTTGTGGGCTTTTGCCCACAAGGTCGGCGTGCTGCGGGCTACGCTATCGCTTCGGTGCTTCGCTTCGCTACGCACT
>JANWVW010000299.1 GCA_025056095.1 Bacteroidia bacterium | reverse complement strand
AGCGTTAGCGAAGTACCGAAGCGAAGCGTAGTGCGGAATGCCCCGACCCTTGCGCAGCAAGGGGCACGCCCAAAAAAATGAAATTTTTTATATTAAATAGAGTACCTACTTGGCGCGCCCCATAAATTCTCAACAAGCTAAACAGCTCTTTTAGATTAAAATTTTGAACGGCTCTTCTAAAAGTGCTTTCAAAGTTTGTAAAAACGCTGCACCCATTGCACCATCTACAATCCTGTGGTCGCAGGAAAGCGTTACTTTCATAATGTTCCCTATCACTACTTGACCATTTTTGACAATAGGTGTTTCTTTAATACCCCCTACGGCTAAAATACATGCATCAGGCGGATTGATGATAGCTGTAAATTGGTCAATGCCATACATACCTAAATTAGAAACAGTGAACGTGTTGCCTTCCCAATCCGCAGGTTGAAGCTCTTTATTTTTAGCCTTTTCGGCAAGCTGCTTAGTTTCTGTGCTAATTTGTGTAATGGTCTTTTGGTCAGCATTGCGAATAACAGGTACTAAAAGTCCATCTTCTACTGCTACTGCTACCCCAATGTTAATGTAATGATACGTTCTAATTTTATCCCCCAGCCAAGAAGCGTTAATTTTAGGATGCTTTCTCAAAGCTATTGAAACAGCTTTGACTACCCAATCATTGATAGAGGTTTTGACATCTGAAATTGCGTTAACTTGTTTGCGAAGTTCTATAATATTGTCCATGTTAATCTCTACTGTTAAGTAGAAGTGTGGGGCGCTGTATAGGCTTTCACTTAAACGCCGTGCAATTGTCTTACGCATTTGGCTGACATGGGTATCGGTATATGCCCCTTGGGTAACAGGCGTGGGGGTAACAGAAGGTGCTTGTAAAGTTTGGCTAATTTGTTGTTTTTGCTGTTGTGCGTAATTTTCTACATCTCTTTTTATGATTCTACCATTATCGCCTGTACCTTCAATTTCATGCAAAGGAATACCTTTTTCTGCGGCAATTTTTTTGGCTAAGGGTGAAGCTTTAATTCGCTCATCAGAAGGAGTAGGTTCTACAGAAGATACAGTAGGAACTTCGGTAGAGGTTTGTGATTTAGGTTCAGTACTTGGAGTAGATTGTGGAGTAGCAACTTGAGCTTTTCCACCGGAATACTTAGCTAAAATTGGTGTAATATCTTCGCCGGGCTTTCCAATAATAGCCATTAGCGTACCTACGGGAACAGGTTTACCTACTTCAATTCCTTGATACAAGAGTACGCCATCAAAGTAAGATTCCAATTCCATAGTAGCTTTGTCAGTTTCTATTTCAGCGAGTAAGTCGCCGGCTTTTACAGTATCTCCAACGTTTTTGTGCCATGCCGCAATGACACCTTCGGTCATGGTATCGCTTAGTTTGGGCATTTCAATGACCTCTGCCATAACTTTTATTTGTTATGAATGTAAAAATAATGTTCAGCTATTTAACTTCATAAATTTTTTTCTTAATCTGCAAGATTAGAAAGGTAACTTACTTTGAATCAGCTACTTACTTGAAGCTCACATTTGCCATTTTGCCCATAAATTTGCATATACCAATTGGACAATATAATATTGAAGCAAACTAAAATTCTATCCAAATGAAGATTCACGAATATCAAGGAAAAGAGATTTTCCGCAAGTACGGTGTTCCTGTACCAAAAGGGATTGTAGTTAAAACTCCCGAAGAAGCTAAGCAAGCTGCTATTGAATTAGGTAGCTCTGTGATAGTGGTAAAATCACAAATACATGCAGGTGGACGCGGACAAGGTAAAGTATATGACGCCAACGATAGAAGTAAGATGCTTTCAGATCGCGGGGTAAAAGTAGTCAAGTCCCCTCAAGAAGCAGAAGATTTTGCTCGTTTAGTGCTGGGAAATATCTTAGTTACTAAACAAACAGGAGAAGAGGGTAAAATCGTAAAAACAATGTATATAGAAGAGGGGTGTGCAATTGAAAAAGAATATTACCTTTCGATTACCCTTGACCGTTCCACTGCAAAAAATGTGATTATTGCTTCTGCCGAAGGGGGTATGGATATTGAAAAAGTAGCCGAAGAGCATCCCGAAAAAATTGTCAAAGAATGGATTGACCCTTTGACAGGGCTTCGCCCTTACCAGATTACAAAAATAGGCTATGCACTAGGCTTTACTCCTGATTTAGTCAAGCAGTTCATTCCTTTCATGAATGCTCTGTACAAATGCTACATGGAAGGCGATTGCTCTTTAGTGGAAGTCAATCCTATGGTAGTTACAAAAGATGGTAAGATACTCGCTTTAGACTCCAAAATTAACTTTGATGACAATGCTTTATTTAGACATCCTGAATACGCCTCTTTGAGAGACTTAAATGAGGAAGAACCCCTGGAAATTGAAGCTTCTCAATACAATCTTAACTACATAAAATTAGATGGCAATGTGGGTTGCATGGTTAATGGTGCAGGTCTAGCTATGGCAACCATGGATATTATCAAGCTTTCAGGAGGTGAACCTGCCAATTTTTTAGATGTAGGAGGTACAGCGAATGCTAAAACCGTAGAAGCTGGGTTTAGAATAATTCTCAAAGACCCGAACGTCAAAGCTATCTTGATTAACG
>JANWVW010000298.1 GCA_025056095.1 Bacteroidia bacterium | reverse complement strand
GCTTATCAGCAAAGGTTTTAAAACCTTGAACTTGTAAACTTTTTAATAACACAATGCAAAAATAATATGAATTTTGCAGAATTGAATAGGTACAAGCATAAGTTTAATAAGTTTTTTTGGGCGTGTCCCTCGCTGCGCTCGGGTCGGCGTGCTGCGGGCTGCGCTTCGCTTCGGTGCTTCGCTGCGCTACGCACTGCTCACGCACCCTCCGCATGCCTCACGCAACTCATATTTTGATGTTTTACCTTATTTTTATGCATACGTTTGCTTTATCTTGTTTAATGCTTATTATCAAGTACTTACAAGATTAAAGTTTTTTACCTTGTTTGAATTATGCTCATTTTATCTTATCCTGTATTGATTTTCAAGCACATACAAGGTTAAACCTTGAATACATGGACTTCTTACAGCCATTTAATCCTGAATACGCAAATTTTACCTTATTTTGAATTCATTTTCAATCAGTTACAAGGTTAAGATTAAATTTTACCTTGTTTAATGTTCATTTTCAGTTACTTACAAGGTTAAGATTTGTGCAAGTGAGATTAGTTTGCTTGCCGCTTGCGTGAGGCATGCGGAGGGCAAGCCGTCAGGCTTGGTGCGAAGCCCCTCGCCCACACTTTTACTCTTGCCCAGGGGGTGGGCGGGTGGGGGCGCAGCACCGTTAGCCCGCAGCACGCCGACCTTGCCCACACAAGCGCAAGCCAAGTGTGGGCAAGGGCACGCCCAAAAAAATCAATTAAACTAATCACATTTCTTAAGCAATTCACGGGCAGATTTATGGTCAGGGTCAATTTGTAATAAACGCAAAAGATATTTTTTAGCTTTATCCTTTTTATTTTGATGAAAATACAAACTTGCTATATTGCCCATCGCATTCACATTGTCAGGATGAAAGAAAAGCTCCTTCAAAAAGGCTTTCTCTGCTAACTCATATTCATTTTTTAGAGTATATGCAAAACCTAAATTGTTATTTACCCCTGGGTATTTATCATCTAATGCTGCTGCTTTTTGAAAAACAGAAATAGCCCTATCTATCTGCTGATTTTTGAGATAAATGTTTCCTAATTTGAGAATAAAATCCAAGTGTTTGGGCAAATATTGATAAGCTTTTTCAAAATGCTCTTGGGCTTTATCAAAATTATTTTGAGCAAGGTAGGCTTCTGCTATGTAGTAGTGTGTCCAACCATCGCTTGGGACCTCTTTTTGGGCTACCGAAAGTAGAGTAACGTAATCCCTTCTAAAAAAGAAATAGCGAATTTTTTCTTTGTATGGCAAAAGAGATAAATACTGCCCTGCGCTATCTAAATATGCACTTTTAGGTTCAACTTTTTCAAAATACTGCAGCCAAGCAATTGCCTTTTCTGTATTTTGAGGTTTATCTTTATTAAAACAGACTAAACCTATAAACTGCTTTTGAGCTGCTTTTTGATGTTTAGTCAAAGGTTTGCGGATATAATGGTCAGTAAAAGAAACATGCGGAATGTCCGCTGTACCTGACTTAGGCATGTGGCAACCTGAACAGTCAAAATTTTTAGATTTTTGAATACTTTGCGGAGCAGTACATACGGTTGTAGTAGGGGTATGGCACTGTTTGCATGCATCATTATATTCTTTTTGTTTGACTTCATGAGGGTTGTGGCAAGTAGTACAAGTCATTTTGTAGTTTGATTGAATAAAACAAGCACTTCTTTTCAATCTTTCAGCATGAGATGCAATTCCAAACTCATCTTTAAGATTATATTCAGGTAGAAAAACTGTGTAAAAGTCATGCAAAGATTTACCTGGTTCGTATTCTTTTTGAGTATGATACACGTTAATTCCTTGTAAGTGGCACTGTTGGCATACATCAATTTGTTTATCCAAAGGAAGTTTAGCAGGGTTAATAATAGCGTTGTTTTTTGTTTTTTTACCACTTTGAACGTATTTAACATGTTCACTTCCCTTTCCATGACATTTTTCACAATCAATACCTAACGCTACGCTTTTGTATTGGTACAAAGCCCCTTCGTGTAATTCGCTTTTTCCATTATGGCAGTTCATGCACTCTAATCCAATAGGGCGGTCAAAACGAGTGTTATTGCCGTTTTCATATCCTGGACTTAAATCCCATAGCTGCTTTTTTACATACCAGGTAATTGGAAATTCATACAGGTATCCATTTCTATTTGCAATGTATGACCGCGTTTGATGCCCTGAACCTACAATATAGTCCACTTTTTCTACACGTTTGTGAATAGTATCTCTACCTTGTACACGATATTCCATAATGTACAAAGTGTCTTTTCTGTAAAAAGGTCTGTACCAAAGATTTTTATGCTTATCGAAAACGATACTGTTTTTGTCAAACCGTTCTATTTTAGGTTGTTGAGAGGGCAAATACCAAGATTTACCCATACCTGTGTGTATGTAGCTTTTGTAAATATCTTCATGGCAAGATATGCAAGCGCTTGTTCCTACATATTTTGCTTGTACAGTGTCTGTTGAAAGTTGGGCACCTTTATGCTTGCTTACTCTTTGGCAAGAAAATAACACAGCCCATAAAAATACACTTGAAGTAAAAATAAATACGTAGTATCCTCTATTCATCAGACTTTACTTTTACGTTTAATCTCATATTCTTTTCGCTTAATATCGTT
>JANWVW010000297.1 GCA_025056095.1 Bacteroidia bacterium | reverse complement strand
CGATGAGTGCGCTCACCCCCCCCCACGCCGACCTTGTGGGCATGAGCGTAGCGAATGCCCACAAGGGCACGCCCAAAAAATTAAAATTAAATGCTTGTCAATTATGCTCTGTAGATTAGTTTAACTTCTGACCGCTTTTAGTATCAAGGCTTTTTTCTACACTGCCGTAAATAAATAATGTCTTTTGCTCAGGTTTGCCATTAGTAAAAACTTGAACGTATTTAAGAAATACCCCAGGTGTGCTTGCATCGTATTCTACGGTTATTTTGCCCTTTTTAGTTGGCAAAATAGGTGTCTGCGTCCATTTACTAACTACACACTCGCAAGCAGACTCAACCTTCGTGATAGTTATAGGCTTTTTGCCCACGTTTGTTACTACAAAATCATGAGTAATTTTAGTGTTAGTCCCTGTTTTTTGCAGCACAGTACCAAAATCAAAAACAGTTTCCTCAAATTTGAGTTCGCCTATTTCAGTTTGTGCTTTGCTCCAAAAAGTCCATATACAGCATATAGCCAACAGAACACTTTTCATAATCTCACCGCAATTTTAAGATAGTTTTCTAAAAAAAATGTGGAAAAAGTTACAAATGAAACTACAAACTCAACGTAATTCTTGTAGTTTTGCAAAATCATTTCTATTATGAGAGGATTGGACAAAAATGCGATTATCGGCTTTATTTTGATAGGGATAATACTATTTACCTACATGTATATCAATCGCCCTACGGAAGCCCAGCTAGAACAAAGGCGTCAAGAGATACTTAAAAAACAAGAAAATCCACAGACAAATGTATCATCTACCAAAGACAGTGTTACTAAAAAAGATACGCTTAGCGCATCTGTGTTAGATAGCATAAAAAAGTCTGAACTATATACCAAATTTGGACCTTTTGCCCCTTATACGCAAGGCAAATCTCGCCTAATTACCGTAGAAAATGAAGTCTTAAAACTAACCTTTGATACTAAAGGGGGAAATTTAGTTCGTGTTGAACTCAAAGACTACAAAACTTATTATGGCAAGTCTTTGGTTTTGTTTGAAGGAAACTCAAATAAACTCTACTGCAACTTTGCCATGACAAGCGGTAGCATTCTCAACACTGATGAACTCTACTTCACAGTAGAAGGGGACACAAATATGAAATTAACAGGCGATAAACAGTCGCAGCTTGCTTTTGTGATCAAAATTGATGAAGGTAACTACATTAAGCGAATTTTTACTCTGCAAGGTAATTCGTATGTAGTCGGAATGGATTTACAGATAAAAGGCTTGAAAAACATTCTTGCTAACAACAGCTATGAACTTTTTCTACACACAGAGATGCTTGCCACAGAACGAAAAGAAGATTTAGAAGATAACCGCATGAATTCTACGCTTTATTACAATTGGGCAGGCGATGTAGACCGATTGAGCTATACTTCCAACGATTTAGAAAGTGAAACACAAAACGGTACAATATACTGGGTTTCCCATAAGGTAAAATATTTTTGTGCTGCTTTAATTGCAGGTACGCCCACTTTGGGCATGAAAGTGGAAAGTTATGTTCCTCAAAATGAAAACATAATAAAGGTCTATACTTCTCGCTTAAGTGTAGGCTATACGCCTGGGGAAAACACACAACATAAGTTCCGCTTATATCTTGGACCTAATGACTATCATCAATTGAAAGCAGTAGCTCAATCTGGCGCGGATGGTTTTTATAAGCAGTTGGGCTTAGGCTGGTTCATTCTCAAATATGTGAACATGTACATTATTATACCTTTGTTCAACATGTTTGAATGGATGGGTATCAATTATGGAATTAACATCATTTTATTAGCCATAGCTATTCGTTTAATTTTACTGCCATTGAACTGGAAATCCTATATTTCAGGTGCAAAAATGCGAATATTGGCGCCGCAATTAGAACCTATCCGAGAAAAATACAAAGACGATCCTACACGCCAACAGCAAGAGATATTGAATTTTTATCGCAGGGCAGGGGTAAATCCCTTAGGGGGATGCGTACCAATCCTATTGCAATTACCTATCTTGTTTGCGGTATTGCAGTTTTTTCCCCAAGCAATAGAGTTTCGTCAGCAAAGCTTTTTGTGGGCAAAAGACCTTTCTACTTATGACTCTATTCTCAACCTTGGTTTTAAAATCCCATTTTATGGCGATCATGTAAGTTTATTTACCTTGCTCATGACAGGAGCTACTATTCTTTACACGTACATTACGAACAAAACTCAAACTAATCCACAGTATAAACAAATGCTATGGATTTCTTATTTGATGCCTATCATCTTTTTGGGATATTTTAATAGTATTTCTGCGGCACTTTCGTTTTATTACTTTGTAAGTACGATGCTTTCTATTATTCAGCAAGAGTTGATTAAACGAGTGGTAGATGAGAAAAAATTGTTAGCCCGAATTCAGGCTAATCAACAAAAATCAGCGAATAAGAGCGAAGTTAAGTCAGCTTTGCAGCGTAAGTTAGAGGAGTTACAAAAAAGACAAGCTCAAAGGGCAAAAACAGGTAGAAAATTTTAGATATTGACATTTATTTTGATAGGTTTGATATTATTTTTTTGGGCGTGCCCTTGCCCACACTGCGCTGCGCTTGTGTGGGCAAGGTCGGCGTGCTACGGGCTACGCTTTCG
>JANWVW010000296.1 GCA_025056095.1 Bacteroidia bacterium | reverse complement strand
AGCTGTTTTGTAAATACCTCATTTTCAATATGTATTTTTTGGCGTGTACTTATGGCTACACAAAATGGTTACATGAATGGTTACATCGTTTTGCATAAATATTCACATGGTCTTGTGGTGAGTTATGGATATATAAAAAAATGATTTATGTTTTCAAAATAAAAACATTCTACACAGGTTCAGGGTAAGCGGTGTAGCAGGTTTGCTGCACCTGCAAAAACTTACTCAACGCTCTTTCGGTGCTGTTGCCAAAATCAGGCACTTCAACCGTGTGAGTATCTAGAATGCTGTCCAAAGGATACCCGTTTTTCTCGGCAATTTCAAACGTTTTACCAAGCTCTCCCCCGTGCATCAGAGAGATGTCCATGATAGTTTGCTGATGTTTGACCTGTATTTTCATATCTTTTTTAATTCTCTTTCAATAACACTTAAAATGACTTTTCTTAACCGTTTACTGTCCCCTATAAACTGTCTACGGGGTATTTTAATCGGACTTTGCTTGACAGCCATATTTTTCCAGAACTGTGCATCGCTGCTAATTTGGAGATTGCTTTTGCTTTGCGAAACCGTCCCTTTTTTGGTGGTCTTTATGCGTTTAGTAGCCTCATAGTATTTTGCCCAAAAGAACTTACGCATTTGAGGAGTTATAGCAATCTCTTCCCCTTCGTTGTGTGGCTTGGCATAGTCTAAATCTGAACCTATCTCTACGCTGTCTGCATCTATGTTTTTAATCTCAATACTCCTGCGTAAATCTCCAGTTTGAATAAGAATACTTCTGCCCTTTCGGTTTTTAAGGTCATATACACGGGGCTTGAACGGCACACCCCTTGTTGTTATCCCTCTTGTCAGGTTGTTGGTAAAAAAGTTAACCGCTTCATTGCCCACTTTACGCAGTATTTTAGGCATCATTTGTTCGCTGAACTTGTCCGCCAGTTCTGCAAAAACCAATTTTTTACTCATATCCACACAATTTTGTAACGGATACTTGCAATCAGCACACTTTCAATCGCCCTTCGGATAGTGGTTTCTAATGTTATGTAATCGCTTGGCGCATGGATTTCAACCGTAACAGGCGCATAATACTCTATTTCAGTATAAATAAAATTCGGCGTACTTTCGCTCACCTGGTAGAAAAAATTCGGTGTCGTTTCGGGCACTGTCCAAAACACATCAGGTAGGTTTAGTGCGAATATGTTATACACCTCAAACCTTCGCAAAATCTTGTCAAATTTATTGTTGAGCATACGTTTGAGGTTGTTGGTTTGTCCGTTGTAGGCAAGTTCTTTTTGACTACGAGTTCTGTATTGTTTTAACGCGTTAAATATTTGTGTAAATCCGTAAGCAAAGACCTCTATCCATTTGAGGTGAAGAGGTTGTCTAAGTACAGGTGGCAGGTAGTATTTCAATACTTTGACCAAATTTGTATCCCAAACGCTCATATTTTACAAATATACTAAAAAAGCCCGATATTTTCGGACTTTTGCTACTTTTTGAAGTTTGTAGCCATAAATATGTAGCAAATATACAAAAAAAGTATCACACTGCTACATAGATTACACTAGTAAAAGTATTACTATCGGTAATTGCGTAGCCTGCTTTGGTTTCGTAGATTCTACCTGCTACAACGTCAGGTTCAGCATGACGGGCAAATTTCCATTCATTTATTTGTACATCTATCGTGCCTTCGGCAGCCTGTATTGCGCCAACGAGATGATTGCGCACAAACACACTGTCAAATGGAATACTTTTCAAGTACGCTTTTACGGCGTTTTCAAATGTATTTTGATAGGTAGTTAGCGGAATCTCACCGTTGTAGTACACAATAGCGTTTAGTCGTAATATATCGGCAGGGAAGGTAGCCACTCTCAACCGCACCCCTGCAAACTGTATTCTGTCCAAATACGCTTCTAATGCCGTAACCTCACCGGAAGCCAATGGTACAAGGTTGCCCCCACTTTCCTTCGCAACTTTAATCACCAAAACGCCGTCCATATCTACTTTGGCGCTGCACTGTTTGATAATTCTTGCACTCTCATCGATGACGTTGTAATATACACTTTCAGGTGGCAAGGTATATCCATATTGAAATAATTTAGTCATTTCTACGTACCATTTAGGTGTGCCAATTTTGTATTTTCGTATAGTTTCATCTACTTCTCTTTTGTGTAGGTCAAAAAAATTTTCCATTGTCCAGACCGCAAAAGCCACAATACGCAGCCATAGTTTCCATATAGCTGTATTGGAAGGGTTGCTCAGCCCTGCCAGTTCAGGAAAAGTGCTTTTGTACAGTACCAATTCCTCATAAATTTCGTCTAACGTTCTCATAATTAACACAAAAATACTAAAAATATAACATTTTTCAAGCATTTTCTTGGGCGTGTCCCTTGCTGACGCAAGGGTCGGTGCATTCCGCACTACGCTTCGCTTCGGTACTTCGCTGCGCTTCGTACTGCCCTTACGGGCATGCTCCATGCCCCTCACGCAGATGACCTGTGCCATTATGTCTTTACCTTGTTTAAGCTTGAAGTACAAGTACTTACAAGCTAAAACCTTGCATAACACACAGAAAAACGATTTTTTCAGAGATCCCTTGCGTGAGGCATGCGAAGGGTGGGCGTTAGCCCAGTGCGGAGCGAAGCGTAGCACCGAAGCGT
>JANWVW010000295.1 GCA_025056095.1 Bacteroidia bacterium | reverse complement strand
GTTAGCGAAGCACCGAAGCGAAGCGTAGTGCGGAATGCCCCGACCCTTGCGTCAGCAAGGGGCACGCCCAAAAAAATTAAATTATCACAATATCTTCAAAATATTTCGCCTTCAATCCGTAACTTAATTTCAGGTAAATTAGCCGCATCCGTCCAAAGCCAAATTTCACTGCTAATACGCTCTAAATCCTGTGTGTCCAACCTAAAACGAATGTACCGCTTTTGCTTGGGCAAAATAGCTGTAGTATCTACTTGCCACTCTGTACAACCACACTCTGTTTTAGTATTTAAAATGTGTAACGGAACTGCACCTATGTTCTCTACCGTAAAAGCCACTTCAACCTTTGAACCTTTCTTTATCTTACCTATCCAATAGGGATTAGGATAGACTTTAATTTGAGGTAAATGAGCTAACTCTTGGGGCGTGTATTTTTTGGGATAAGGTCGCACAATGCCTGATACGTAAAGCACTTTTTCATTTTCTTGCGCTTCATTTGTATATAGCTTGACAAGCGTTTGAAAATGCCCTACTTTTTTAATCCTATGTGCTGATATCCATAAAGGAACACTATATTTTTGATTGACTTCTAAAGGCGCAGCAGGTAAATCTATCCGTATGTATGGCGGCGCATCGTAACGAATAAAACGCAGCGGCTGCTTACACGTAAATATAACCTGAAACTGCTTGACACTATCTTGATACACAGTTTCTTGATAAAAATACATTTTTTCAAATATCGTGTTACCTACTTTTACCTGTGCAGAGATTGAACCGCAAAATAAGCAACATACAATTAACCCACAAAGTTTTTTCATATTTTTGCCACAAAGTAAAAAAATGTCTAACATTGCATAATGATGTTAAGCACGTTTTTATTTTGGTTTTTGTCTATTGTAGCCATTGCTGCGGCTATCGGAACAATTTCAGCACGTAATCCTGTATTCAGCGCGTTGTCCCTTGTTTTGAACATGTTTGCTTTAGCAGGCTTGTATCTTACTTTACAAGCAGAATTTATTGCGGTTATTCAAGTGATGGTTTATGCAGGTGCTATTATGGTTCTGTTTTTGTTTGTGATTATGCTGCTTAATTTGGGTTCAGACACAAAAGATGCTATTGCTTCTAAACTACAAATGGGGCTTTCTATTATTGCAGGGGGAGGTTTTGTTTTAATGATGACTCGCATTTTTATGATTGAACTAGACCTTACCAAAAAACAAAGCGAGCTTATGAATGGTAAAGCCGAAAAAATAGGTGAATGGCTACTTAAAGATTATGTGTTTCCTTTTGAAATGATTTCAGTTATTTTATTAGCTTCTTTGGTAGGTGCTATTTTAATTGCGAAAAAAAGTAAAACAAAAAGCGTTTAATAAGCTCATCATTGAGCATGGTACTATATCTTATAGGCAGTGCTTTGTACTTTGCTACTATACATGTATTTAGTTTGTTTAATGACAAAGCACGGCTATGGGTACAAGGGCGCAAAGATTGGTATAACCAACTAAAAAACTGCATATCTTCTATTCCCGACTACTACAAACGAAAAAAAGTTTGGATACACGTATCTTCTTTGGGAGAGTTTGAACAAGGTAGACCTGTACTAGAAGCTATCAAAAAAGAGTATCCGAATATTTGTATTATTTTGACTTTTTTCTCCCCTTCTGGTTATGAAGTACGTAAAAGCTATCCTTTGGCTGACATAGTTGCTTATCTGCCTGCGGATAGCCCTGCAAACGCCGAAGGGTTTTTGAATTTAGTTCAGCCTGATTTAGCTATTTGGGTCAAATACGATTTTTGGTATTATTTTTTGCAAGAACTACGCACTAAAAATATACCTACGGTACTTATCGCTGCAGTTTTTAGAAAAAACTCTGTTTTTGAAAAGGGAATACTTAGAAACTTTTACCGTAATCGCATTTTACCTTGTTTTACGCGTATCTTTGTACAAGACAAAGACTCTGCACGGCGGTTAGCAGCCTACTATCCGAAAGATAAAATTACTATTGCAGGAGATACTCGGTATGACCGTGTAATAGCTGTAGCATCACAATATAAAGATTTACCTATTCTACCTTTTGATGGAATAACCTTAGTGGCAGGTAGTACATGGTCAAAAGATGAGAGTTTGTTAAGTGAAGTGTACCAAAAAATTAAAATACCTTTACGGATAATCATCGCTCCGCATGAAATTCATGAAGCACATTTGAAGCAGATAGAAAGAAAGTTTAACTACAAAATAGTGCGATATTCTCAACTTTCTGCTTATCCTGAATCTCGCTTGATACTAGTAGATAACTTTGGATTACTTTCTACTTTGTACCGATATGGGCAAGTGGCTTATATTGGAAATGGCTTTGGAAAGCATATTCACAATCTATTAGAAGCGTCTGTATATGGAATTCCTACTATTTTTGGACCTCGTCATTATAAAGCTATTGAAGCTAAAGAACACATACAACTCGGCGTATCCAAAGAAGTGCACAGTGCGCAGGATATTATTACCTACCTTGAAGAAATATATCAAAATTCTGCCCTACGAAATGAAATACGAAAAAAATTACACGGGCATTTTGCTGAAAAAAAAGGCGCAGTAGACAAAATTATACAAAAAATCAGGTTTTTAATTTAATTAAAATTTTGGGCGTGTCCTTGTGGGCGTT
>JANWVW010000294.1 GCA_025056095.1 Bacteroidia bacterium | reverse complement strand
GGGTATAGGCGCTGTAGGGTTCTATTGTGTTTGGGTGCCTTGCACCGAGCCTTTACAGGGCTTACCCTCTCAATCCTAATGCCACAAGACAAACAAAATTCATTCGCTTTCACAACTTTGTTGTATCTTGCAACGTAATTCGCTTGTAAGTTTGGCAAAACGTAGAATTATTAGCACCTATGAAATATCCCCCTAACTTACGTGAGGAGGAGCTAAAAATAAGAGTAGCCCAAGATTATTTTCCTAATTTTGACTATGCCAATGTTATCGGCAATATTGACTTTTGCGTTGCCCTGCCTCAAGAGCGTGCTCCCCTCTTTGAGCAGACCTTCCTGCTTTGGGCAGAAGCCAAACGAGGCTCGGTAGATTTATATAAAGCCATTGTTCAACTTATACTCACCATCGGCAAAGCCCGCACCTTCAAAGACCATTTGCCTCCCGCTTTTCTTGGCGCCTTTGATTGCCGACAAATCACTTTCCTTCCTTACGCCGACATCCAAAGTATTTTCTATCAAAACGATTTTAATTGGAACGTTGCCCCCTCTAACCACGAAACCAAAGAGTTCAAACTGCTCTCGGAAAAGGTAAAAACCATCATCGACCAAAAGGCTTTGTTGTTTGATTTCCTGCGTGATGACACCGAACTGCGGAGTTTCATCAAACAAAATTTTCTTTTTACTTTGGCAGGCATTACCAAAACCCGTATTGACAAAAATAATTTCATTACCATTTACAACAAGTGGTTGCAAAGTGTTAAGCCCACGATTGCTGTTGATTGGGAGAGGGCAAAGAGGCACGGCATCATTGATGCCGATTTCTACCTTGCTGATTTGCTCTCTACTGATAATCAGACTATTAAAGACAACCTTTATGTAGTTTTGCAAAAAGATCATTACGAATTGGATAGGAGATTAGACGATATAGGACTTTTCACGTCAAGTAAGAGTTTTTTCAAGGATAAGCAGGTGGCACACACGCGATTTTGGAATAGGTACGAGCGTCCTCCTGCTCAAGAGTATTGGGATTATATTGTTACTCGTAGGGACTTGCTTGTGCCTCAGGACATACGGGAGCGGAAGGGGAGTTTTTTCACGCCGCAGGTTTGGGTAGAGCTTTCGCAGGCATATTTAGCTGAGGTATTTGGGGTAGATTGGCAGGATGAGTATTATGTATGGGATTGTGCAGCGGGGACGGGGAACTTGTTGGCGGGTTTGGTGAACAGGGATCGCATTTTTGCTTCTACGCTTGATCGTCAAGATGTAGATGTGATGCGGGATAGGATAGCAAATGGCGCGAACCTTTGGCAGGCACACGTGTTTCAGTTTGATTTCTTGAATGACGAGTTTTTGCCGCGATCTAGGGGTGGCAAATTGCCTGATAGTTTGTATGAAATCTTGACCGATGAAACCAAACGAAAGAGACTTATCATTTACATCAATCCGCCTTATGCAGAGGCGACAACGGCACGCACCATTACACAGACAGGTAGAAACAAGGTAGGGGTTGCCAAGAATTACAGATACAACCAACGCTTAAAAGACAAGATAGGCAGTGCTGCTAACGAGGTCTTTGCCCTGTTTATGGCACGTGTGTATGAAGAAATACCCAATTGCATTTTAGCATTATTCTCTAAAATGAAATTTATTCAAGGTACAAATTTTATCAAGTTTAGGGAGTATTTTTTGGCGAAGTTCTTGAGAGGTTTTATTGTCAGGGCAAATAGTTTTGATAATGTACAAGGAAATTTTCCGATAGGGTTCACGATTTGGGACTTGAGCCAGAAACAACGTATTCAACGCATTGAATGCGATATTGCAGAACCTAATGAGCCTATCACGCAAAAGAAGGTGTTTTACGGAGATTTGCCTGCGAGCCTTAATAAGTGGATAATTCAGTATGACTACAGGGATGGGGATAGTGCAGGAGTGGTAGGTTTTATGGGTATTTGCGGACCTGATTTTCAGAACAATAAATTTTTGCATATCAGCAATTCTAAGGGCATACGGCACGTAACGTATTATGGTTTTGTAGGAAAAAACATTTTACAAGGGTGTATTTATTTTGCGGTTCGGCATTGCATCAAAGCTACGTGGCTCAATGACCGCGACCAGTTTCTCTATCCCAAAGGGGGTTGGTATGAGGATGTTGAATTTCAGAACGATTGTTTGGCTTTTACGTTGTTTCACGGGCAAAACAGGATTAGCACTAGACACGGCGCAAATCATTGGATACCGTTTCGGGAAGAGGAGGTGCATTGCAAAAACAAATTTGAGAGCCATTTTATGACCGATTTCATAGCAGGGAAAATCCGATACGAGGGCAATGGCAGGCTGTTAGATACTGAAAGAGAACGTACTACGCCTTTGATGTTCTCTCTCGAGGCTCAAGCTGTGTTTGAGGCAGGCAAACAAGTTTGGATTTTATACCACGATACGCTCAACCAACTGCCCACGTGGCAAAGAGCTGAATGTTCGCACAATGCTTCGCTTTATGATATTCGTGAGTTTTTTCAAGGTAGGAACGAAAAAGGGCGAATGAGAAGTACAAGTGAGGACGAGAGGTACAACAAATTGATAGAGGTTTTACGTCAGCGGTTAGAGGCATTAGCCCAAAAGATCGCTCCTAAGGTGTATGAATATGGGTTTTTGAGAAGATGATTTGAAATAATAG
>JANWVW010000293.1 GCA_025056095.1 Bacteroidia bacterium | reverse complement strand
ATCAAAATATATTGGGAACGCGTGGATATTGAGTTAAGAGGGGCAAACATACGAAAGGAGAACATTGTAAGGGAAGGAGCAGGGATTACCGATTTTAATTTCTTTTATCCGCATTGTGCTGATGGGATATACGGGGTAAAAGAGTATGAGAGGATAACGATAAAGGAGGTCTATCCTAATATAGATTGGGTATGGCGGAAGGATAGTAACAAGGGATACAAACATGAGTTTGTAGTAAGGTCAGGTGGGGATTACAGGCAGATAGAGATGGTCTATTTGAGCAAGCAGCCGATTAAGATAAATGGGTCAGGGGAGATAGAGGTTTATACTTTGTATGGGAATTTGAAGGAGGCAAAGCCTGTGAGTTTTTACGGGGGAAATGAGATGAGTACGGGGTTTAAGTTAAGAAGTCAGAAGAGAGTTAATGTGTATGGCGATAGTGGCTATGAGAGTGTAATAACTTTTGAGGTTTTGGGGGTAAGCAGCACAAGCGACATATTAGTAATTGACCCACAATTAGTATGGGGTACGTTTTATGGAGGAAGTAACGTTGACGGACCGATGGGCATAGACACCGATGCAACTGGAAATGTATTTGTTACGGGGTATAGTTTTTCAACCGATTTCCCCGTTCAAAATCCTGGTGGGGGTGCGTACTATCAAGGAACAAAAGTAGGTGATCAGGATGCTTTCATTTTGAAGTTTACTAATACGGGGGTTCGTCAATGGGCTACGTACTACGGAGGAAGCAGTTATGACCATGCGGTTTACGTAGCTGCCGATGGTACAGGAAATGTGTTTGTTACAGGGTACACTTTATCGGCTAATCTTCCTGTTCAAAATCCTGGCAGCGGTGCATATTATCAAGCAATAAGTGGAGGAGGATATGATGCTTTCATTTTGAAGTTTACTAATACGGGAGTTCGCCAGTGGGCTACGTACTACGGAGGAAGTACTTTCGATTATGGCTATTCTCTAGATACCGATGGTACAGGAAATGTGTTTGTAACGGGATATACGGGTTCAACTAATTTTCCTGTTCAAAATCCTGGCGGCGGTGCATATTATCAAGGAACGAGATCAGGAACTCAAGATGCTTTCGTTTTGAAGTTTACTAATACAGGGGTTCGCCAGTGGGCTACATACTACGGGGGAAGCAATAATGAAGTGGGTTATTCTGTGGCTGTAGATGGCACAGGGAATGTGTTTGTAACGGGATATACAGAGTCAACTAACTTTCCTGTTCATAATCCTGGTGGCAGTGTATTTTTTCAAGCATCAAACGGAGGATGGTATGATGTTTTCATTTTAAAGTTTTCTAATCTTGGTATTCGCCAATGGGCTACGTACTATGGAGGAAGCCAAGATGATATAGGTTATTCTTTGGCTGTAGATAATACAGGAAACCTGCTTGTGACTGGGATCACTCTGTCAACTAATTTTCCTGTTTATAATCCTGGAAGCGGCGCGTACTATCAAGGAACAAAAGCAGGGGGATCAGGAATTGCAGATGTTTTCATTTTGAAATTTGATAACGCTGGTGTTCGCCAATGGGCTACATACTATGGAGGAAACGATGGTGAAACTATGTTTGAGTATGACAATATTGCAATTGATAACTGTGGAAATGTGTATATAATTTTTACCACAAATGCTTCCGCTTTTCCCCACTTGTTAAACTCTTGTGATGGGCAGTATTACGATAGTTCTAACGGAGGGTCTGGTGATTTTGTAATTTCCCTTTTTAACACCGAAGGTATCTTACTTTGGTGTACTTACATAGGAGGAGATGGAAATGATTTTCGTAATCCTATTGCTGTGGATGTAAATAATAATTTATTTGTTAGCGGTGAATGGACTGTTGTATCTAATTCCACTACCTACTCTTATTCTCTAGTCAATCCAGGGGGTGGAGCATATTTTGATAACACTTTCAATGGATCTGATGATGGTTTTATACTTAAATTTCTTCATGCGCCTTGTACATGCGCGCTTTTACCTCACAATATTCTCTCTTTCTATACTGAATGGCACAATTCAGAACAAACGCAAGCCTTACTTTCTTGGCAAGTGCAGGGAGATGCAGCTACTAATCAATTCGTAGTAGAACGTAAAGTACAAGATATATGGCAAGAAGTTACAGTAGTGCCTCACAATTCCGCTACTACTACCTACGAATTTGTAGACCACATTCCCGAAGATCTATGGAGTGCTAATGAGTTTTACTATCGCATCAAGTCTGTGGGTAAAGATGGGCAGCATCGGTACAGTGAGATAAAGACGCTTAGGCGTAGTCATTTAACCTTTATAGGTTCTGTGCCTACGCTGATGAAAGATGAACTCAATTTTACTTTGTTTTCAAGTGTGGAAGGGGAGTTAAGTTTGCAGGTAGTGGATATGTTAGGTAGAGAAATGGTAGCCAGAAGGGTAAATATAAGCAGGGGTATGCAGGTAATCAAAGTAAAGTTACCAAGTTTATCCAGTGGTACATATATTTTACGCATAGTTACGCCTGATGGTCAGGAGAGTGTGCAGAAGCAGTTTGTAGTGCATTGAGATAGTTTTTGATTTAGAATAAAACCTTGTTTAGCTTATTGCTAGGCAAGGTTTTATTTTTGGGCGTGCCCTTGTGGGCGTTTCGCTTGCGCTCATGCCCACAAGGTCGGCGTGCTACGGGCTACGCTATCGC
>JANWVW010000292.1 GCA_025056095.1 Bacteroidia bacterium | reverse complement strand
AGCGTAGCCCGCAGCACGCCGACCTTGTGGGCATGAGCGCAGCGAAACGCCCACAAGGGCACGCCCAAAAAATTAAATTAAACATATAATTAAGCTCAATCAACTCATTTTGTACAGAAACATACAATTATGTTTGATACAAAAAATAACTAAATACCCATTACCCTACAAACTGAACAGAGTACAAATACAACTTATTTACCAAATTAAGTATTGGACTGGGATATATCCCAAAAATCACTATACCTGTAACTAAAACGCCCAAAGCTGCATAAGTAAGCCCATCAGGTTCAAAAGGTGTGTGTGTATTTTTTTCATCAGGTCTAACAAAACATATACGGCGGATAACACTCAAATAGTAAAAAGCCGCTGCTACCGAAGTAATAATTCCAATAACAGAAGGAACAAACAATTTGGCTTTAATGGCTGCAGCAAAAACTTGATATTTAGCCATGAAACCTACAAAAGGAGGAATACCTGATAATGCTAACATGCATACTGAAAGTAGAATCGCATAGACAGGTTTTTGATAGTACAAACCTTGTAAGTCTTTATTATTTGTGCTTAGTTTTTCGCCCTCTATCAAAGAAATAACCCCAAAGGCGGTTATGTTCATTAAAGTGTAAGTTATCATATAAAAAACAACAGCTTGAAAGCCCATGTTAGAGTAGGCAGAAAAAGCTAAAAGTACATATCCTGCATGAGCGATACTCGAATAAGCTAAAAGGCGCTTTAAGTTAGTTTGCCGAATAGCCATAAAATTTCCCCATATCATCGTAAGCACAGATACTGCTTGTAAAAGCAAGTTAATTTTAGGAACGGCAGTTATGGCTACAATAAAAAGCATAAGTCCCCAAAAAGCAGCACTTTTAGACGCAGTAGACATAAAGCCTACTAATGGAGTAGGCGCCCCTTGATATACATCAGGTGTCCAAAAATGAAAAGGAAATGCAGAAACCTTAAATAAAAATCCTACCAGTATCAATCCCATTCCTGCGTAAAATAGGGGAGAATAGTGAAGTAAAGCCATATTCATTTTATTGTAGTTTGTACTACCTGAAGCCCCATAAATAAGAGCAATTCCATACAATAAGAACGCAGACGCAAAAGCACCTAGTAAAAAGTATTTAATCCCTGCTTCATTATTCTCTTTACGAGTTTTGATAGCTCCAGCCATAATATACAAACATACAGACATGGTTTCTAAACCAATAAAAGTGATGATCAAGTCGTTAGCGTTAGCTAAAAGTATCATTCCAATTACAGCAAATAAGGTCAATATTGTTATTTCTCCCGTAATACTTTCTTTATATTGTTTCAGTTTTTGAAAATAAGGTACTGCAAAAGCTAAGGTAAAAGCACCTGCAATGCATAAAACTACATGAAACAAAGACGCAATTCCTCTAACTTTGAGCATACCGTTATAGATAGTTACACTGCGGTATATATCGCCTGTTTTGTCATCAAAAGGGAATTCTAAAAGTGCGGATACTAACAAAGACGCTATTCCGATGTAGGGTACTACTATACTTTGGCGGTCTATGGCTTCTGCAATCATTAAAAAAAGTGCCATTACTAATAGTAAAAGTAGTGGTAAGCTTTGTAACAGGTCTAATGTGAGGTTTTCCATAGTTTTGCATGCAATTTACAGTAATTCTTTGAAACAAAGCAAATTTTTATTTTTTGTGGATGTTGTTGAATAGTCTTATTGTGCGCCCCCGCGAAGCGGGGGCGCACAACACAAAACCCCCTTCACTCAAATCAACACACAATTCCCTAACAAACCTTTTGAACTATTACATACCTTTGTAATATGCAACAAAACTTTTTTACCAAAGCAGAAAAAGCTTTTTCACGCTTACTTAACATTGTTAATGAGTTAAGAGAAAAATGCCCTTGGGATAAAGCCCAAACTATAGACTCTATTCGCCACTTGACCATAGAGGAAGTACATGAACTGTCCCAAGCTATTGTACAACAAAATGATGCTGAAATAAAAAAAGAGTTAGGTGATATTTTTTTACACGTTGTTTTTTATGCCAAAATAGCATCAGAAAATCAAAGGTTTGATATTGTAGAAGTTATTGAGAGTCTATGCGAAAAGCTAATACGCAGGCATCCCCACGTTTATGGTCAGGTCAAAGCAGAGACTTCGGATGCTGTCAAACAAAATTGGGAGCAGATAAAACAAAATGAGCAGGATAAAAAAAATTCGGTTTTACAGGGCGTTCCTGACACTTTGCCAAGCTTAATCAAAGCCTATCGCATGCAGGAGAAAGCATCTTTGGTCGGTTTTGATTGGGAAAATGCCGCCCAGGTTTGGCAGAAAGTACAAGAAGAACTTACAGAACTCAAACAAGCGGTAGATAAGCAAAACAAATGTCAGATAGAGCAAGAGTTTGGAGATGTTTTGTTTGCTTTGGTTAATTATGCAAGATTTATAGGTATAAATCCTGATGATGTGTTAGAAAAGACTAACCAGAAATTTAGAAAAAGGTTTGAGTACATAGAGCAGCAAGCACGTTTGAAAAACAAGAAACTCACGGAAATGTCCCTTTTAGAAATGGACACTTATTGGAATGAAGCTAAAAAATTAGATTTATCGGATAATTCCACAGGTAAGTAGATTTTAGATATCAATGATTTTTTTGGGCGTGCCCCTTGCTGACGCAAGGGTCGGGGCATTCCGCACTGTGCTTCGCTTCGGTGCTTCGCTAACGCTTCGCACTGCCTAACGGCATGCTCCATGCCCCTCACGCAGATGACCTGTGC
>JANWVW010000291.1 GCA_025056095.1 Bacteroidia bacterium | reverse complement strand
CATTAGGCGCAGTTTGATATACTCGCTGATTTACCGTATATCTCTCAGGTTCAGATAAATTATTCCTGCCATCAAGAAAAACTATAATATGATTTCTCGGAGCTTCTCGCTTTTGTAGTATCATAACACAGGTATCCACCACAGCTGATGCAAAGGGATTGGCAGTGTCAAAAACTTGAAGTATTGTATTTTTCAAAAGAAGTTCCCGTAGGTTTCTTTTGGTTTGAATAGTCCAAAAGGTTTTTGAAGAGATATATCCCAAAATACCGTCTTGCTTCAACAAAGCCACTCCTTTGAAATAGAAATGGTTGTATGTGTCGTCAGCAAAGCCAAAATTTTTTTCAAGTAATTTTTTATCCTTATCATCCACTCCTTTGGTAGAAATATACGGCGGATTTCCAATAACAATATCAAATCCATTTTTGACATCACTTCCAAACATCCATTCAGGGTCAAACCAGTCCGAAAATTTATTTTGGTCGTAAGGGTCAAATGAGGCTATTTGTTCAGCTACTTCATTTGGCCACTTATCGGCTTTTAACAAATTGGCAATTTCTTTTCGTAACTGTTTGTCTTGTTTTTGTAGTTTTAGTTTTTCTCTTCGGCTAGTAGCGGTAAAATACTTGTGCCGTAACTCTTTGAGTTCATTTTCTTTTTCATCTATTTTAGGATTACGTATAGTAAGCTGCTGTGGCTTATCTAAACCCATCAACGTATTGGCTGCTACGAACTTAGTTTCTAAATTCGGCAAACTGCGAATGCCAAAATTCTCTTTGCTCTTATCTACCTTTTGCTCTATTACCAACGAAATAAAAAAACGCAGCTTAGCAATCTGCACCGCAATCGGCTGTATATCAATCCCGTAAATGCAGTTCTCAATTAAGTACAACTTACGAGAATAATCATCAAAATTGTAAGTTTTGTTAAATATCTCCTCTAATTCATCTAATCTTTCTTTTACGGCTTGTAGGGCTTTTTCCCTTACTTGTGCGTCAGATAGCCCTTCAATCGCTTTTCTATCTTGCTCTAATTTTTTGATTTCTGCACCAATAATTTTTTCTCTTTGAATTTCTTTCCAGTATTTATTTTGAGGGTCAAGCTTTTGCAAAATATGCACCATCTTGTGCAATATACCCATAGGAAAAGCTCCTGAACCGCAAGCAGGGTCTAATATCTTGCAGTTGCTCAATGCCTCAACAATTTGTTGCGTTTCTGCTTCGTTAAAAGAATGGTTATCCTCAGCATAACTAATCAGGCTTCTCAATCGCCCTTCTAATGTATCCGAAGCACCGCTTTGGACATCCTGTTCGGTCAGACTACACTTTAAGTATGCCAACAACGATTCTTCTACCATGTAATCCACAATCTCTCTCGGAGTGTAAAAACTACCTGTCTGCTTGCGCGCAGTCGTTTGTGTTTCAGGATTGTAACTGGCTAACAAATTCTCAAACACCTTGCCCAACAATTCAGGGTCAAGCGCAACTTCTTCTTCTATCGGAGTGTTTTCCGCCACAGTAAATTTGTAACTTTCCAACAAGTTTATCAACCCTCTGGTTGTGTAGCGCTTATTTTTCATGCCATAAACCTCACTCAAATCTACCTCCCTCTCCTGACCAAAAAACAAATAATCAGGCACAATTGCTCTTTTTTTCGGATTTCGGCTAAAACCATCTACATAAACAATCTTATTCTCTTCATTAGGCTTGTCTAAACAGTCAAATAGTCCCCCATTCAGAAATGGAACTTCCTTAAACAATTCCAATACTTCCTCCTCCGAAATAGTAAACAGGTCAGCATAACGAAACAAATTTTTTACTCCGTATTCTTCTTGGTTGGTTTTAAAGTCGCCTTCTTTGGCAAACCTGCGCTCTCCCATTTTTTGGTTTAACGTCGCAAAAAACAAGTTTTGTAGTATGGCATTGTAATAACTGTGCGAATTCGTGTCTTTGTTAAAGTCTTTAAGAATACTAGCTACAAAATCCTTGCGAAACAGCAATTCAGGAACCAAGCCTTTCTCTTTAATAAACCAAATAAAGATAATCCGAGTTATTAAGCGAATGAGATTAGTAGCATTACGAATTTCTTTGTTCTTTTCTAAATCATCAGGAAAAGAAACTTCGCTCATTGCAGCAAAATACCAATTAGAAAGCTCCTCAAAGAATTTTTTATTAAGTACATTTACATCCAGCACTTGCAGCCAATGCTGATGTAATTCCATGTAAGTACAAACAGTTGGGGGAACTATTAAGTCTTTTAGGATGCGTATATGTCCTGCATGAGGGTTTTGAGTTTTTATATCCCGAAGAATAATAACTTTTCCTACTTTTTCGCCTTGTCGCCAGTTTTGCGAGTATTTGAATCGTTCGCTGATAGCAATAGAAATAAGCGTTTCATTGTTTAGAGTATATTTGAACAGTAGAGCTACGGGCATTTTTTCACTGATGCGATTAAAAGCTCTGGTCAGTTCAGAGATTTCTTTTCGTGTGGGATATTTATTTAATTCCAGAGCAAAGAGTAATAAACCGTTGTAGCTCTTGCTTGCCTGCTCAATAGCCGTTTCATAGGAGTACTGAGTGTCAAATATTCCTCTTTGTTGAAAAACTGAATCATCTACGATGCCAATGAAGTAGGTTTTATCAACGGATTGAAAGGTGTCGTTATCTTTGTAGTGGTGTTTCAAAATAATTTTTATAGGCAGCGTTTGAGCAGTAGTGGTATTATTGAGTTTGATATTCAACTGCCCAAATAGGTCAGTGGTGGCTTCAAACAGATTGGCAGTATTGAATATGTTTAGGTTCATTGCTACATTAT
>JANWVW010000290.1 GCA_025056095.1 Bacteroidia bacterium | reverse complement strand
ACAGAAGGTAACTGTTTATCTGCTCTGGGTGTATATTTTCTTTGTCTTTTTTTACCATTGAGGGTGTAGATTTCTAAATATGTATTGAGTTCTGCTTCAAAATAAGGAAGTAAGGCGTCAAATTCGCTGATGGAATAAGAAGTCAGGGCTTTGAAACTCTTTTCATTTTTTCTTATATCATTGTAATTCATATATTTAGAAAATTCTTAAGAAATTAAGTTGATTATTCGGCGGAAATATAATAAATTTGTGTTCATAAACTCTAATGAATATCAAATATATAACCCATACTGCCTTATTATTAAGTTTAGATGATGTAACAAAATCTTCTGTTAAAGAGTATAAATCGTTAGTTTAGTTTTAATTTAAATTGTGTATGCAATATATGAGAGTACTTACTATTTACCTACTGATGTTAGCAGTATTAAATCTTACTGCACAAAGCCTGGTTACTGTTATGCCTGAGAGCATGACACAAGTTAATAAAGTAATCAAACATGGGGGGCATTTATATGTAGCAGGTTCATTCACAGGAGCACCTGATGATTACTTGGTTAAAATTAACGCAACTACGGGCGTTATTGATGCAGCATGGGACCCTATGTTAGATGGACCTGTCATGTGTATGGAACTCTCCACAGATGGCACTATCTTGTACATTGGAGGAGCTTTTACTACAGCAGGCGGAGCATCAAGAAACTACCTTGCTGCTATCAACACCAGCAATGCTATGGCAACTACATGGAATCCAAGCCCTGATTTTGTAGTTAATTTCATGACGAGGAGTTCAGACAACACTATATTCATTGCAGGAGATTTTACTTCAGTGAAAGACAGTGTAGGCAATGTTTTTACGAGAAATGGCATGGCTGCTATTAGAGCAACTGGGGGAGTTACAAGTTTTAATCCCAAGCCTGACACCGTGAGTCCATTACGAGATTTAAGCATCTCTACTGACGATAAAATAATACTCGTGGCACAAGGTAATGGATCTATATTTTACAATACTTTTACTCTTCGAAGACATTTTGCTGCCTTAGATGCTGTAACAGGTACCCCCCTAACTTGGGACCCTAACTTCCCAACTGGAAATGGTGTCTTTGATATAGAGGTATCGGGGACAACTATGTATTTATGTGGCAGCTTTAATTTTTTAGATGGCGGAACTACAACAAGAACAAAAGTAGCAAAGTTTGTAAACGTAAGCTCTTCTACTACTCCTGCTCTTGATGCCACATTTGTTCCTCCTACTAATCTCGCGAGTGTAAGAGCAATAAGCTATGATAACACTAATGACAAACTGTACTGCTTAGGAGATAGTTACAAGATTTCTACAACCCTTCAATCTCATTTTTTTATTTTAGATGGCACAAACGCTAGTTTAATGAGTGGCTTTAATATGGGTGCTAATAATTACACCAACAGTATAGGAACCAAAATCTGGGTAGATGTTGCCGATAACAAGGTATATATTTGGGGTACTAACTCTGGTTACAGCCTACTTGGAGAAAAAGAACGATACTGGCATGTGATAGACTTAACAGGAAATGCTATTACGGCTAAGGCAAATGCTGAAGTGGCAACCGCAACCGGTACAGTTACCTATGTATTAAACACACCCGAAAATTCCGCTATGATTTACGAAGTAACTGATCCCACTGCAGGAGCTCATCCGTATCTTTTTGGTGACAGATACATGTCTCCACCGCAAAATGTAACAGGAGTAACCGAAACTAATATCTTACCGTACAGGTTTATCCTTCACGTTTTAACTTTCTCAAAAACTTCTGCAGTATTAAAATTTAAGCTCAGTGACATACCTGGTCATGGGCTTACTAATCCCGCTAGTACTGCTATTTATTATCGTTCTACTCCGTCAGAAAATTCTTTTACCAGCGCAGGAACTGTAACCTATAATAGTGTAGATGAAACCTTAGAAATCAACGCAAACACTATCTCTAATCTAAATGAGTTTATATTCGCTACTAATGACCCTATTGCTCTTCCTATTGTAGACATTAACTTTCATGGATATTCTACCTACCAAAGCAATGTTTTATTGTGGCAATTATCTAGCCAACATCAAAACGATTTTATTACTTATGAGATTGAAAAAGAGAGCGGAAATAATCAGTTTCTTCGAATATCAAACGGTACAATTGATAAAAACAAAACTAACTATGAATATGTAGATAAAACTATTACAAATACTCCGTGTACGTATAGAATTCGTTTTAATGATAAAAACGGAAGATATGTATATTCTAAAACCATCACTTTACAAGTTGAGGATAAGGCTTTAGTTTTTCCAACAATTCTTGATAATAATACAATTTCATGTATTGGCTTGAAAAAAGTTGAAATCTACTCCATTGGTACGGGACAACTTATTTATCTCAATGATAACATTGACCCTAGTAAAATTTCAATAATAAATCTTCCAGAATTACCAGAAAAAAGTATGCTTATTCTCAAGGGTGTTGACAAAAATGGTAAGACAGTTATACATAAGTTATTAACTCAATAATCTACAAGATAGTAAAGTAATTTAGTTTCAGTTTATTTACGAAAAAAATTTATTTGTAAAACAAAGGTAAGAGCGTATTAAAAGCCGCTGTTAGAGGTTAATAATTTATGTGTATGCTCTTGCAGCATGAGCATTAGCGAAATGCCTGTAAGAGCATGCACAAGAAATACTCTAGCTCGTCAAGTCTTTATATACCTAAAAAACCTCAACAAACAACTTATCATTTGAAACGCTCACAATTTCTAATTTTGTAAAAAGTTTCTTCAAAACCCTATGATAAAAGAG
>JANWVW010000289.1 GCA_025056095.1 Bacteroidia bacterium | reverse complement strand
GGGCGGGTGGGGCGCAGCACCGTCAGCCCGTAGCACGCCGACCTTGCTTGCATGAGCGCAGCGAAACGCAAGCAAGGACACGCCCAAAAAAACTAAAAAACAACCTATTAGTTTAGCATAACGCAAAAAATAAAACAACTTAAAAAAATTTTGTTTTGTTGTTTATATGTCTTTTATCATATCTTTGTTATAATTATGAATACATTAGCAATTTCTACATTGATATTTGCTGTTTTTATGCTCGCAGGTGGATACCTCGGATACGTACAAGCCCGCAGCAAAGCTTCCTTAGTTGCAGGATCAGCTTTTGCCGTACTATTAGCCCTATCTACATTTCTTATCGCTAGTGACGACAAAACTACTGTACAATATGGTGTTATTTTAGCCACCTTATTGAGTGTAATTAACCTTGTTTTTGGCTTAATGCGATACTTCAAAACACGCAAACTGATGCCTGCGGGAATTATTGCTATCATGAGTTTTGCATTACTCTTACTTTGTGTATTAGAACTAACTCGTTAGTTTTGCACTGCTTTAAGTGTGCATGAAAGAAAAAAAACTCTCCGTAGTCATTCCAATCTATAATGAAGAGCCAAATATACAAGTATTATACCAGCGATTGAAAGAGGTCCTAAATACCGTTCCTTACACTTGGGAGCTAATCTTTGTCAATGATGGAAGCAAAGATGCTTCCGGTGATTTAGTGAGAAAGCTGCGCCAGCAAGATAAAAGAGTAAAATATCTTGAATTTAGCCGAAACTTTGGACATCAGATAGCTGTAACTGCAGGTATTGACCATGCTTTTGGGGATATGGTAGTGATTATTGACGCAGACCTACAAGACCCCCCTGAACTAATCATAGATATGATAAAAAAATGGGAAGAAGGCTATGAAGTTATATACGCTAAACGTAAAAAACGTAAGGGCGAGACATGGTTCAAACTGCTTACTGCAAAAGTATTCTATCGGATATTGCGAAAAATTACCAGCTTTGAAATTCCCTTAGACACAGGAGACTTTCGCCTGATAGACCAAAAGGTAGCAGAAAATTTACGTAATATGCCTGAACGCAGCCGCTTCATCAGAGGAATGGTCGCTTGGTCAGGTTTTAGAACTACTGGAATAGAATATGAACGCCAAGAACGCCATGCAGGCGAAACTAAATATCCTTTCAAAAAAATGCTCCGCTTTGCCATAGATGGAATTACCTCATTCTCTTACTTTCCTCTACAATTAGCTTCTTATCTTGGAATTTTTTTTTCAATTGTTAGCTTTATTGCTATAATAGTTGTACTATACTTGCACTTTTTTACAGACAAGACTATACACGGTTGGACATCTACTATTTTAGCCGTCTTGTTCATCGGTGGGATACAACTCTTTACCTTAGGTATTATCGGAGAATACTTAGCACGCATAGGTACAGATGTAAAGCAGCGCCCTATTTATGTCCTTCGCAAAAAAGAATTAGAAGAATAAACCATGATCGCCATAATTGTAATTATATTTCTTGTAGGTTATTTGTTAATCTCTATTGAGCATGTTATTGGAGTTAATAAAACGGCCACTGCCTTAGTAATGGCTGGTATAACTTGGATAATTTACAATATACACATTGGAGATGTACAGACAGTGATAGATAAACTAAGCCATCACTTGTCTAACATAGCAGAGATAATGTTATTTTTAGTAGGAGCAATGACCATTGTGGAACTAATAGACTCACACAACGGCTTTCAATTCATTGTCAACCGTTTGCGTATTAAAAGCAAACGAAAACTGTTGTGGGCGGTAGCTTTTATCTCGTTTATTTTGTCTGCAATTTTAGATAACTTGACTACTTCTATTGTAATGGTATCTCTATTAAGAAAATTCATTGGTCAGGCAGAAGATAGAAAATTTTTTGCGGGGATTATCATTATTGCTGCTAATGCAGGAGGGGCTTTTAGTCCTATAGGCGATGTAACTACTACTATGTTATGGGTAGCACAGCGTATTTCCACTACAGAGGTTATTTTGCGTTTATTTTTACCTAGCCTGGTATGCTTGTTAGTACCTTTAATTTGGCTGCATTTCAAGGTAAAGGGTGATATTACTCCCCCTGAAAAAAGTGTTTTAGAGGAGGAGAGAAAAATTAAGGGTAGTTTGCTTATGCTTATTTTAGGTACGGGACTCTTGTTAGCTGTACCTACCTTCAAGACTCTTACTCATTTACCGCCTTACTTAGGAATGCTTTTAGGATTAGGGATTATTTGGTTAGTAGCGGATATTATCCACAAGCATGAGGAGCATGAGGATGTACAAAGATTATCCGCTAATTATGCACTGACGCGTATAGATGTACCTAGTATTTTGTTCTTTTTTGGGATTTTAGCTAGTGTAGCTGTTTTAGAGGAGATACATGTATTAAATCAGTTTGCGACAAATCTGAATGAAGTTATTCCTTCGGAGAGGGGGATTGCTTTTGTATTAGGTATAGTTTCATCAATAGTGGATAATGTCCCTTTGGTAGCTGCTTCTATGGGAATGTATTCTTTGCAAGCTTATCCTATGGATAGTAGTTTTTGGCACTTGATTGCATATTGTGCAGGTACAGGCGGAAGTTTGTTGATTATAGGTTCAGCCGCAGGAGTAACGGTTATGGGTATGGAGAAAATTACATTTTCTTGGTACTTAAAAAATATTACAGGTCTGGCTTTAATAGGCTATTTAGCAGGTATGGTAACGTATATTCTGTTATTTTAACTTACCTGATTCTTGTATAATTCAAGGCATTTGAGGTTTTTTATTTTGGGCGTGTCCCTCGCTGCGCTCGGGTCGGCGTGCTGCGGGCTAACGGTGCTGCGCCCCACCCGCCCACCCCCT